>JBHEOL010000167.1:0-9315 GCA_046261635.1 Thermoanaerobaculia bacterium
GTCGCGCACGCGCCCATCGCGATCACGTACCGCGGCTCGGGCATCTGGTCGTAAATCTTCCGGAGCACGGGAGCCATCTTGTCGACGATGGTCCCCTCCACGATCATCAGGTCCGCCTGCCGGGGAGAGAAGCGAACGACCTCGTAGCCGAAGCGGGAGAGGTCGTAGTGGGACGAGACAGACGACATGAACTCGATTGCGCAGCAGGCGGTTCCGAAGGGGAGCGGCCAGAGCGAGTTGCTCCGCGCCCACTTGATCATCGTGTCGAGCGTCGTCGTGATGAAACTCTGTCCGCCTTCCTCGGGGAAGCGGCGCTCGGCCTCTCCCGGGAGCGTCAGGACTCCCTTTTCGGGCCCCTCGCCGGGCAACTGGTTCTCTTTGCGGTCGATGATCGACGAATCTACGCTGATTTTCTTGATTGCCATGAGGTTGGTCTCTCGAGAGTCGGGCTCCGAGGCAGGAGCCCGAATTCTAGTGAGTAGGGAAAGTTTTCACAAGCGAGAAAGGAACGTAATTCACGGGTGAACCATCGCGCGGGAAGGGGGTTGGAGGGGGATAGGACAGATAGGACCGATAGGACCGATAGGACGGATAGGACGGATAGGACGCCCTCGTGACTTCTCGCTTCGCACTCATCTCTCCTGACGGTCCTATCTGTCCTATCTGTCCTATCGGTCCTATTGCCCCCACCCTCCCTCCCGCCCCGGTCGTCTTTGTTATACTCAATCCGGTTAAAACTCCGATGGCCGGAAAAGCAGACCCAGTCACGGTTGAAATCTTTGGAGAAACTTACGTTGTTCGCGGGGAAGGAGACCCAGCGTACCTAACGGAGCTCGCCCGAGTTGTCGACGACCGGATGCGGGAGATCGCGCCGCAGGTGGCGACCGGGGATCCGACGAAGATCGCGATCCTCGCCGCACTGAACATCGCGGATGAGTTCTCCCGTTACCGCCACCAGCGGGAATCGGGAGTCGGCAGGTGGAAAGAGAAAACGGAACAGCTGATCGAGCGCCTCGGGACCCATATCGAGGCGTCGGACTGAACGAAACGAGATCGGAGGACCCTGCGGAGTACGTGATGAGCATTCGCTATTTGAACCAACTCCCTAATTGCGGGAGCCTGAGTCTCCTGGCCAGAGCAGGCCTTCACTCCTCCGGGAGTCAGAGGGAAGCCAATCGGCCCGGCGCAGGGCTCCCACCTGTTTCACGCAGGTTCAATTAGGTAACCTCACACGGCTCAGGCGGGGCCTCCGAGCTTTTTCGATCCCGTTTTCAATCTCCACACTCGCGAGCCTCCCTCGCTGGCGCGGCCTTCGGGTCGCCTCTCCCCTTGGAGGTCGAGTGGAAATCGTCATCACGATCCTGGGTGCCCTGGCCGGGGCGGTGATCCTCGCCGCGCTGTGGGCCATGGTGTACCGCAAGCGCGCTCAAATTCAGATCGAAGAGGCGCGGCGGGACGCGCAGCGCATCACGGAAGACGCGCAACGGAGCGCGGACGCTCGCCTCAAGGAAGCGACCGTCGAGGCGAAGGAGAGAGTCCTCGCGGCGCGGGCCGAGTTCGACAAGACCTCGCGCGAGCGGCGGGACGAGCTGAAGGCCTCCGAGAAGCGGATCCAGCAGAAGGAAGAGCAGGTCGACCGGAAGACGCAGCAGCTCGAGCGCCGCGAGGCCGACAGCGAGAGAAAAGAGAAGGATCTGGCCGGGCGTGAGGAGCGCGTTCAGCAGAAAGAGGCGGAGGCCGAGCACCTGGTCGAGGAGCAGCGCCGGCGGCTCGAGCAGATCTCCGGGCTGACGGCCGAGGAGGCCCGCCGCGAGCTGATCCGCGGGATCGAGGTCGAGGCGAAGCTGGAGGCCGCGAACCTGATCAAGCGGATCGAGTCCGAAGCGGTGGAGCTGGGCAACATCAAGGCGCAGCGGATCATCGGCACGGCGATCCAGAGGATGGCCTCGGACTACGTCGCCGAGAACACGGTCTCGGTCGTCGACCTCCCCTCCGAGGACATGAAGGGGAGGATCATCGGGCGGGAAGGGCGGAACATTCGCGCGCTCGAGCTCGCGACCGGCGTCGATCTGATCGTCGACGACACGCCCGAGGCGGTCATCCTCTCGGGCTTCGACCCGATCCGGCGCGAGGTCGCGCGGATCTCGCTCGAGCGGCTGATGGCGGACGGGCGCATCCATCCCGCGCGCATCGAGGAGATCGTCGACAAGGTCCGGGTCGAGCTCGAGGACAAGCTGTTCGAGGAGGGGGAGGCCGCGGCCTTCTCGATCGGGATCACGGACATCAACCCCGAGGTCCTCAAGCTCCTCGGGCGCCTCCGGTATCGCACCTCGTACGGGCAGAACGTGCTGATGCACTCGCTCGAGGTCGCGCAGCTGGCCTCGCTCATGGCAACGGAACTGGGCGCCGATCCCACGATCGCGAGGCGGGGCGGCCTGCTCCACGACATCGGCAAGGCGATCGACCGCGAGATGGAAGGGACCCACCTGGAGCTCGGCCGCCAGGTGCTCGAGAAGTACGGCGAGAAGCGAGAGATCATCCACGCGATGGAGTGCCACCACGGCGACTACGACCCGCAGACCGTCGAGGCGGTGCTCGTGAACGCCGCGGACGCGCTCTCGGCCGCGCGCCCGGGCGCGCGCCGCGAGATCCTCGAGAACTACGTTCACCGGCTCGAGCGGCTCGAGTCGATCGCCGACAGCTTCGACGGGGTCAACAAGTCGTTCGCGATCCAGGCCGGCCGCGAGCTCCGCATCATCGTCAACGCCGAGCGGCTCACCGACGAGCAGTCGATCTGGCTCTCGAAGGACGTCGCGCGTCGCATCGAGTCGGAGCTCCAGTATCCGGGGCAGATCAAGGTAACGGTCATCCGGGAGACTCGGGCGGTCGATTTTGCGAAGTGACGTATGGGTCTAGGGGTTGACGGGTCTAGGAGTCTAGGGGTCTAGGAGTCTGGGAGTCGGGCTCGAACGCGAGTCAGCCCAGGATTCCACTCCTCGGAGGCCTGCAAGTCTTTCTGGCGCGCCCGGACTTTCGACGGACCCCCTAGACCCCTAGACTCCTAGACCCCTAGACTCCGATCCTTAGACCCCTAGACTCTGCGAAATCGAAAGTAGACAGCGAGATGGTCCGAATTCTCTACATCGGCGACGTGGTCGGCCAGCCTGGGCGCAAGGCGCTCCGCTCGAAGCTCGAGAGCGTGATCGATCGGGAGAAGGTCGACTTCACGATCGTCAACATCGAGAACGCCGCCGCCGGGTTCGGCGTGACGGAGGGGATCCTCGACGAGCTCTCCGATCTTCCGATCGACCTCTACACCTCCGGCAACCACATCTGGGACAAGAAGGAGTTCGTCGAGCGCCTCGACGAGATGGACAACATCATCCGCCCGGCGAACTACCCCGAGGGAAATCCGGGGCGCGGGCGCGCGGTGAAAAAGACCGCCGGCGGCGTGAAGGTCGGGGTGATTCAGGTGATGGGGCAGGTCTTCATGCCTCCCTGCGACAATCCCTTCTACGTCATCGAGCGGGAGCTCAAGGCGCTCGACGGCGACATCAAGGTCGTCCTCGTCGACATGCACTGCGAGGCGACCTCCGAAAAGCAGGCGATGGGGCGTCACCTGGACGGCCGCGTGTCCGCCGTGGTCGGAACGCACACACACGTGCCGACGGCCGACGAGCGAATCCTCCCGCGCGGCACCGCCTTCCAGACCGACGTGGGGATGACCGGAGCCTACGACTCGATCATCGGGTTCCGTCCCGAGGAGATCCTCGAGAAGTTCCTCATGAACACCCCGCGACGGATGGAGGTCGCCAAGCGCGACGTGCGGCTCGTCGGCGCGCTCATCGACGTCGACGAGGAGAGCGGCCAGGCGCGCTCGATCCTGCGCGTGAGCGAGCCGACGGGCGAGTGAGCGCGATGGGCGCGACTCCCGCGCAGCGCGGCATCGCCGTCTTCACGCTCGGCCACGTCCCCGCGGACGCGGTCGACTCGCTCTCCGCGCTCTTCGACCGCGTCGAAATTCTTCCTCTCGAGTTGGATCCGGACGCCTCGCTCGCCGCCTCGCAGACGCTCCTCCGCGCGGCCGTGAATCGCGCCGCAGGCGACTGGGTTCTCCTCCTGCGAGAAGGAGAGAGCGTGACGCCCGCCGCGGCGGTCGAGATGAGTGCCTCCGTGACCGATCCCCCGAAAGCGTGGGGCTTTCGCCTCCGCATCGCGCCCTCGTGCGGAGGACGGATTCTGCGCCTCGAGGGGACGCGCTCGGGGGAGATCCGCTTCTTCCATCGCAGGCATGCGCGCTTCGACCTGCGCGGGCGCGGTGGGGAGATGAATGTCGAAGGCACCGTCCTTCGCCTCGGCGAGCCGATCGAGCGGGAGCTGTTTCCCTCAGACGAGGCGCACCGCGCGTGGCTGGCCGCGCATGGCGTGCCGCACTCCGGCCTGCGCCGAATGCTCCTCTTCGCGCGGCGCGCCTTCGCCGCGCGGGCTCTCCTCAGAAGTCGCGCAACGCTGCGCTACTTGTGGGACGAGGCGGGGTGGGACCGGGGGGGACCGGAGTCGTGAGTCAGGAGTCGGGAGTCAGGAGTCTCCCCCGCCCGACCGAATGCAGAATGCAGAATGCAAAATGCAAAATGTAGAAAGGGCGGGAATGCACTCTGCGCTGCACGCGCGGCCGCGCCGACCCTGATTAGGGCCCTTTTTGGATGTTTCATTTTGCATTCTGCATTTTGCATTCGTCCTTCGTTTGTCCCCTCGCCGTGACCGGTTCCCTGAGCGCCGCCCACTCGATCCGCCGACTCCCGACTCCCGACCCAAAAGCGAAAGCCCGCCTCTCGGCGGGCTCTTTCGTCCGTCGCAGCGCATGCTGGCGCGCTACTGCTCGATCTCCGACTCGACCCAGCGATTCTTCGAGATCTGGCGCAGGTTGCCGTTCACCCGGAACTGGCGCGGCGACATCCCGAAGCGTCTGCGGAACTGCTGGCGGAAGTAGTTCTCCGAGTCGAACCCGCAAAGGCGCGCGACCTGGGTGATCCGCATGTTGCCGCTCTTGAGCAGGCGAGCCGCCTTCTCGAGCCGCTTCTGCTTGAGGAACTGGCTCAGGAGCTTTCCCGTGGCGCGGTGAAAGCGGCCGGAGACGTACTGCCGGGTGAAGCCGAGATCTCGGGAGACGGCTTCGACCGTGAGGTCGTCGTCGTTCTTCATCCGGTTGCGAACGGTTTTCATCAGGGTTCGGACAAGCCCATCCATGGCTGTACTCCTCATCGCCAGAGTTGGGTTGACGCGGTGTGGAGGCTGGCGGAATCCTCCGGTTCATGGTTCCGTCATCGGGCGAAACGAAGACGACCACATGACAAAGTCAACCGTTACCACATTATACCCCTCGGGCCGGAAAGAGGCCCGCCCTCCATGTAAGTCTTTAGTCACCATCTTCGAGGGCTTCGAGGCCTACAATGGCCCGGGAGAGGAGGGTGGATGTCGGAATACTCGTTTCTTCAGAAAGTGCCGCTCTTCGAGCAGTTCGACGAGTCGGAGCTCGGCCGGCTCGACCGGCTCCTGGTCCGGACCACGTTCGAGCCGGGCGAGCTGATCCTCGGCGACGGCCAGCCCAACCGGGCGCTGCACATCGTTCGAGACGGGCGGGTTCGCGTGAGTCGCGCGACCGACGAGGGAGACGTGATCCTTTCCGATCTGCCGGCCGGCCGGACTTTCGGGGAGCTCTCGATCCTCGACGGCGGGACCGCGAGCGCGACCCTCCGGGCACTTCCGCGGACGGTCGTCCTCTCGCTATCCTTCGTGGATCTCAACCAGATCCTCGACGACTCTCCTTCGACCGCGGCAAAGTTCTGGCGGGCGATCGCCCTCGACCTCCGCGCGCGCCTGCTCCAGACGAACGAGGTCGTGCAGACGTACTTCGCCGTGAACCGGAATCTCGTGGAGAACCCGCGGTTTCGCGAGGCGTACGCGATGATGGCGAAGTAGCTGCAATCGGAGAAACCATGCCCTTTGCCCCCCTCCAATCCGACGTCCACTCCTGGATCTCCCGGTTCGAGGAAGGCTACTGGCGGCCGCTCTCGATGCTCGCGCGCGTGACCGAGGAGGTTGGTGAGCTCGCGCGGGAGCTGAATCACCGGTACGGCGAGAAGCCGAAGAAAACGGACGAGCCGGAGGGGGACCTCCCGATGGAGATCGCCGACATCATGTTCGTCCTTCTCGCGCTCGCGAACTCGCTCGAGATCGACATGGACGAGGCGTGGGAGCGGATGCTGGAGAAGTACAAAACGCGTGATGGCGAGCGGTGGACGCCGAGGACGCCGTAACGGCGCCCTGCGGCCGCCCGGACCCGTCCTATCGCGCCGGACGGGATTCCTGGCGCCCGCAGGGCGCCCCTACGTCCGCGGCTCCAGCCCGCTTCTGCTAACATAATGGGTCCGATGAAGCGCCTCCTCGCTGCGGTAGCCCTCGTCCTGATGGCGATGCCGGCTCTCGCCGGCGTGAAGCTCGTGGTGCGGAGCGACGGCTCGAAGGCGATCGTGAACGACGGGAAGGTCGCGGCCACCGGCATTTCCGAGTCGAGCCTCCGGTGGCTCGCCCGCCAGCGAAACCGCGAGTCGCGCTACGACGCGATCATCGATCGCTACTCCGAGGCGTACGGTGTCGATCCCGTGCTCGTGCGTGCGGTGATCCAGGTCGAATCGAACTTCAATCCCGCCGTCGTCTCCACCAAGGGAGCGCGAGGCCTGATGCAGCTGATGCCCGAGACGGCCAAGCGGTTTCGCGTGACGAAGATTCACGATCCCGAGCAGAACATCCGCGGCGGGATCGCCTACCTCGCGTTCCTGCGCACGCTCCATCCCGGAGATCTCCGCCTCGTGCTCGCCTCCTACAACGCCGGGGAAAATGCCGTGAAGCGCTACCGAGGCATTCCGCCGTATCGAGAGACCCAGCTGTACGTTCAGAAGGCGCTCACGGTCTATCACGGCCGTCCGTACGGTGGCGGCGCGATCTCGGTCCGCCCGAAGCAGCCCTCGAGCAGTCTGGGCGGCGGGTTCCGCGAGCAGCCCCCGCAACTCCCTCCTTATGCCGGCGTGGCCGCCGCGGGGATGGTGAGGACGCTTTCGCAGTAGTTCTCAGTTCTCAGTTCGCGGTTCTCTGAGGTTCCTGCCCGCAATCTCGATTCCGGAAAATCCGACGTGTGATCCGCGGTCTGGAGCGAGGGCGCGCCGGGCCCTTCCGCCGGAGAGCGGAGAACCTGGAACCGAACGAGGAACCGGGAACGAATGTAGAATCTCCTCAGCATCATGCCTTCGGCCGATACCCGCGTTCCACCCCCGTTCGATCAGGGCGTGTTCCTGCTCCACTACAACCGTGGACGGGAGGCGTTCCAGGACGGGCGCTACGGCGAGGCGCGCCAGCAGCTGGAGTCGGCGCAGCGGCTGCGGCCGAACGACTCGGACGTGCTGAACCTGCTCGGGCTCGTCTATTTCAAGACCAGCGCGTTCCCCGAGGCGGAAGTCATTTATCGGCGCCTCGTCGAAGAGAACCCCAACGTCTTCATTCTTCACTCGAACCTCGGGCTGATCCTCTTCAAGCAGGAAAAGCTGGACGACGCGGAGCGGCACCTGTTGCGGGCGATCGAGCTGCGCCCCAACTACTCGAAATCGCACCTCTACCTCGGGCTCCTGTACAAGATGAAGAAAAAGCAGGGGCTTGCGCTCGAGCACCTTCGGTTCGCGGGCGCCGACAAGGCCGCCACCGAGGTCGAGCAGGAGATGAAGGCGACCGCGCCGCGCCCCGTCGCGCCGCAACCTTCCGTCGCCGCGCGGCAGCGGCCGGGGGTGTCACCAGCTGCCCCGAAGGAGCCCGAGCCGTTTCCCGACTCCGCCCCCCCGGCGGCCGCGCAGACGGCGGCTCGCAAACTTCAGGAAGCCGTCGACGAGACGCAGCTGAGTGAGGAGAAGCGCATCGACCTCGGGCGCAGGATCGAGGGCGCCTCGCGCACCTTCTCGCTCCACGAAAACGGATTTCTCGAGATCAATTTCGACCGGAGTGTCCACGTCAAGCGGGGGACGATCTCGAGCTATTCGGGGAACCTGAAGTTCGCTGCCGAATCGGGCCTCGAGGGAACGACCGCGGCGACGCTGGTCCGCGCCCAGGGAAACGGGAAGATCTTCGTCTACGACAAAGGACGGAAGGCGTTCCTGCTCGACCTGAACGACGAGTTCATCTTCGTCGAGGGGGGCAACCTCCTCGCTCTCGAGGAGTCGCTCGCCTACCGCCTCGAACCGATCTACGACACCGCCTACCAGAAGAAGATCGACACCGTGAAGATCTTCGGGAAGGGCTCGCTCGCGATCTCGACCTCCATCGAGCCCCTCACGATGCGCGTCACGCGCGAGTATCCGCTCTCGATCTCCTCGAACGCCCTCGTCGCGTGGACCGGAGCGCTCATCCCGACGGTCATGGAGCAGGACGACGAGCTCGCCGACATCATGATCGCGGGCGGCGACCAGGGGTTCAAGATCCGGTTCGAAGGCGAGGGCGTCGTCGTCGCGGAGCAGTAGGGTCTGGGGGTCTAGGGGTCTAGGAGTCCCCCTCTCCCCAGCCCTCTCCCCGCCTTGCGTGGCCGCATGAACGGAAGGCGAGCCGCGGAGCGGCGATATCGTCTAGCCCGGGGCGTGAGCCCCGGGGCTGGGGAATCGCCCACGTGTGATGAGCCCCGTAGGGGCGACATCGTGTGCTCATTCGTCTTCGGACGATGTCGCCCCTACGGGGCTCGACGGCGTTCGCCGCGCCGTCATCCCGGGGCTGACGCCCCGGGCTAGACGATTCCGCGCCTACGGCGCTGGCAGGACTAGGAACACAGGCGTCAGCCCAGGCAGGGAGAGGGGGATGGTCGGCGCGGCGGGATCGGAACCGTTCGAAGGTCGGACGCTCGAGACGCCCGAGACGCTACCCGCCGCCGGCCTGTCCGGTGAACTTGAGCAGGGTCGGGACGAGGATGAAGAGCTGGATCGCGTCGAAGACGCCGTGCGCCACGATGCAGGGCCAGAGGTTGCGCGTCCGATAGAAGGTGATGCCGATGATCAGCGAGACGACGGTCACGCCGATCAGCAGGAGTGGCTGGCCGTAGCCTGCGTGGGAGATCGCGAAGAGGATCGTCGAGAGCAAAAGGCCGACGCGCTTCTGGAGCCAGCCGCGGAAGAACGCCTCCTCGACCGTCATCGCCGAGAAGACGATGATCGCCTTCTTCCAGAGAGGGAGAGCGGCCATCCAGGGGATGACGGGGGAGGGCTGCGCATCCTCCGGCAGCATGCC
>JBHEOL010000133.1:0-5606 GCA_046261635.1 Thermoanaerobaculia bacterium
TCGCTCGAGCTCAAGAAGGTCATGGAAGACCTGCAGAGCTCGGAGAGCGCCGATCTCGAGGTTCTCGAGGACGAGGAAGAGCTCGACGTCGCGTCTCTGGCGGAGGCCTCGGAAGAGGCGCCGGTCGTGAAGCTGGTGAACCTGATCCTCACCGACGCCATCAAGCGTGGCGCTTCCGACATCCACATCGAGCCGTACGAAAAAGAGTACCGGGTGCGGTTCCGCATCGACGGCATTCTCTACGAGATCATGAATCCGCCATTGAAGCTGCGGGACGCCATGACCTCGCGCGTGAAGATCCTGGCCAAGCTCGACATCTCGGAGAAACGCCTGCCTCAGGACGGACGCATCAAGTTGAAGATGCGGCTCAACGACAAGAACAAGGAGCTCGACTTCCGGGTCTCGGTCCTGCCGACTCTGTTCGGCGAGAAGATCGTCCTTCGTCTCCTCGACAAGGACAACCTGATGCTCGACCTGACCAAGCTCGGGTTCGAGCGGGAGTCGCTGAACCTGTTCGAAGAGGCGATCTTCAAGCCCTGGGGGATGGTTCTCGTCACGGGCCCGACGGGCTCGGGAAAGACGAACACGCTCTACTCGGCGCTTTCGAAGGTCAACTCCCCCGAGGTGAACATCATGACGGCCGAGGATCCGGTCGAGTTCAACCTCCCGGGGATCAACCAGGTTCAGATGAAGGAGCAGATCGGGCTGAACTTCGCCGCGACGCTCCGCTCGTTCCTCCGGCAGGATCCGAACATCGTCCTCGTCGGCGAGATCCGCGACTTCGAGACGGCGGAGATCGCCATCAAGGCGGCACTCACCGGCCATCTCGTGCTCTCGACTCTCCACACCAACGACGCCCCCTCGACGATCAACCGTCTGATGAACATGGGGATCGAGCCGTTCCTGGTCGCGACCTCGGTTCACCTGATCGCGGCGCAGCGGCTGGTGCGGCGCGTCTGCGCCGGCTGCAAGGAAGAGGTCGAGATGGCTCCGGGGGCCCTGGTCAACCTCGGCTACAAGGACGAAGAGGTCGGAACCTTCAAGGTGTTCAAGGGGCGGGGCTGCGAAAAATGCAACAATACGGGGTACAAGGGACGGGTCGGCCTGATCGAGGTCATGGCCATCAGTGACGAGATCCGCGAGATGATTCTCTCCGGCGCCTCGGCGATCGAGATCCGCCGGAAGGCGATCGAGTCGGGGATGATTACCTTGCGCCGGTCCGGTTTGACTAAAATCATGGCTGGCGTGACCACGATCGAAGAAGTCGTTCGCGAGACGGTGCTCTGAGAAGCGCCGCGAAACTGGAGTTCCGATGGCTCAGGTAACCCTTCACCAGCTTCTGAAAACCATGGTCGAGCGAGGCGGCTCGGACCTGCACATCACCACCAACTCCGCCCCGCAGATCCGCGTGGACGGGAAGCTCTCGCCGCTCGATCTCCCGACGCTCAGCGCGCCGGAGACCAAGCAGCTCGTTTACTCGGTTCTCACCGACGCCCAGAAGCACCGGTTCGAGGAGAACCTGGAGCTCGACTTCTCGTTCGGGATCAAGGGGCTCGCGCGCTTCCGCGCGAACATCTTCAACCAGCGGGGGGCGACGGCGGCGGTTTACCGGCAGATCCCGTATGAGATCCTCGGATTCAAGGAGCTGGGGCTGCCGGCGGTGGTCGAAGAGATCTGCGCGCGACCGCGCGGGCTGGTCCTGGTGACCGGGCCGACGGGGTCGGGCAAGTCGACGACCCTGGCCGCGATGATCGACAAGATCAACCGCGAGCGCCACGAGCACATCATCACGATCGAGGATCCGGTCGAGTTCCTGCACAGCCACAAGAGCTGCATCGTGAACCAGCGCGAGCTGCACGCCGACACGCATTCGTTCACGAACGCGCTGCGGTCCGCGCTCCGCCAGGATCCCGACGTGGTGCTGATCGGTGAGATGCGCGACCTCGAGACGATCGAGTCCGCTCTGCGGATCGCGGAGACGGGCCATCTCACGTTCGGCACGCTCCACACGAACTCGGCCGCCCAGACGATCAACCGCGTGGTGGACGTTTTTCCCGCTCACCAGCAGCCGCAGATCCGCGCGCAGCTCTCGTTCGTTCTCGAAGGCATCCTCTGCCAGTCGCTCCTTCCGCGGGCGAACGGCAAGGGGCGCGTGATGGCGATGGAGATTCTGGTTCCGAATGCCGCGATCCGGAATCTGATCCGCGAAGACAAGGTCCATCAGATCTACTCCATGATGCAGACGGGGCAGGCCAAGTACGGTATGCAGACGTTCAATCAAGCTCTGGCGACGCTCTACTTCCGCAAGATGATCACCCTGCAGACGGCGCTTAGCCGTTCGTCGAACCCCGACGAGTTGCAGGAGATGATCGCTCGCGGAGCGGGAATGCTGGGCCAGGGGCAAGGGGCCACGGGCCCGGCAGGGGCCAGGCGCCCGTCCTGATCGGGGCCTGAGGAGGTGAAGGATGCCGACATTCGAGTGGAAGGGTCGCGGGCGTGGAGGGCAGGACCAGACGGGTGTTCTGGTCGCTGATTCGAAGGACGCGGCCATCGCGGTGCTCCGCCGCCAGCAGATCATCGTCACCGCCGTCAAGGAAAAGGGGAAAGAGCTCGCCTTTCCGAAGTTCGGCGGAAGCGTTCCTCCCCAGCTCATCGCGATTTTCACCCGGCAGTTCTCGGTCATGATCGACGCGGGTCTCCCGCTCGTTCAGTGCCTCGAGATCCTCGGGAGCCAGCAGGACAACAAGACCTTCAGGCGCGCCGTTCTTCAGATCCGTCAGGACGTCGAGACGGGCAACACCCTCGCCGACTCGATGAAGAAGCACCCGAAGATCTTCAACGATCTCTACACCAACATGGTTGCGGCCGGCGAGGCCGGCGGTATTCTCGACACGATTCTCCAGCGTCTTGCGACCTACATCGAGAAGTCCGTCAAACTGAACGCCCAGGTCAAGTCGGCGATGATCTACCCGGTCGCCGTCATCTCGATCGCCGTTCTCGTGGTCGCCATCATTCTCTGGAAGGTCATTCCGGTCTTCGCGTCCCTGTTCGCGGGCCTCGGCGCCGAGCTTCCGATGCCCACCGTCGTCGTCATCGCCCTGTCGAACTTCATCGCTGACTTCTGGTGGCTGATCACGATCGTCATCGTCGGCGGCACCATCTTCATCCGGCGCTATCACGCGACCTACAAAGGCCGCCGAGTCCTCGACGGGATGCTGCTGAAGGCACCCATTCTCGGCATGCTTCTCCGCAAGATCGCCGTCGCGCGGTTCTGCCGCACACTCGCGACGCTGACCTCTTCCGGTGTGCCGATCCTCGACGGGCTCCAGATCACGGCCAAGACCGCCGGCAACGCCATCATCGAGGACGCGATCATGGCCGTGCGAAAGTCGGTCGAGGAAGGAAAGACCATCAGCGAGCCGCTCGCCGACACCGAGGTCTTCCCCTCGATGGTCGTCCAGATGATCGCCGTCGGCGAGCAGACCGGCGCACTCGATGCCATGCTCTCGAAGATCGCCGACTTCTACGAGGACGAGGTCGATACGGCCGTCGCCGGCATGATGAAGCTTCTCGAACCGGTCCTCATCGCCTTCCTCGGTGTCGCGATCGGCGGCATCGTCATCGCCATGTATATGCCGATGTTCTCCCTCATCGGCCAGATCGGCTGATCCGAATCCAGGGCGTCCGCGGCCTCGCGGACGCCCGCTTTTTCTTCGACGTGAGCCGGCACCACGGCCGGCCGAGTACCCATGACGATCATCGCGGCCCCCCAGTCGGATCCCAGGATGCTGATCGCGATCCGCGTCGTCATCATTACCTCTCTCGTCCTCGCTGCCCTCATCATCCAGTTCACCGCTCCGCTCGAGATCGTCCTCCCGATCAACTATCTCTACCTCGTCGCAGGCGTCTGCTACGTCCTCACGATCGTCTACATCACCATCGTCAGGCTCATCGAGAACGTCGCGGTCAACTTCTACGTCCAGTTCGCGGGCGACGTCTTCGTCATCACGATGCTGGTGTACTTCACCGGCGGCCTCGACTCCCCCTTCTCGTTTCTCTATCTCGTCACCATCATCACCGCCTCGATGATTCTCTACCGGCAGGGTGGCCTGGTCACCGCCTCCGGGAGCGTCATCCTCTACGCCGGCCTCGTCGACCTGATGTACTACGGCTTTCTTCCTCCTCCCCCCCAGAGCTTCTTTTCCTCGCCGCTCTGGAGCCCGGTGAGGCTCTACCTCAACCTCGCCACCAACATCGCCGGCTTTTACGCAACCGCACTGCTGACTTCCTACGTCTCGGAGAAACTACGCCGCACCTCGGAGGAGCTGTCGGTCAACCGGCACAACCTCGCCGAGCTCAGGGCTCTGAACGAGAACGTCGTCGCCTCCATCCCCTCCGGCCTCCTCACGATCGACAATGACGGACGCATCACCTTCATCAACCCCGCGGCCTGCGAGATCCTCGCGCTGCGCCCGGAGGATGCGATCGGGAAATCCCTGTCCGACCTGGCCCTGCTCGAAAAGGGGACCTTCGAGCCCGCCGCCTCCCGCCTCGGTGACGAGCGCGTCGTTCGCGGCGAGATCGACACCCCCCTCACCACCGGGGAGACCGTCCGCCTGGGATACTCGCTCAGCCGCCTTTTCTCGCTCGAGGGCGACCCCTCCGGCTTCACCTACATCTTCCAGGATCTGACCGAGATGAAGAAGCTCGAGGCGCAACTCCGGATGAAGGACCGGATGGCCGCCGTCGGCGAGCTCTCGGCCGGCATCGCCCACGAGATCCGCAACCCGCTCGCCGCCATCGCCGGTTCCGTCCAGGTGCTCGCCAGAAGCGTGACCGCCTCCTCCCAGGAGCAGCGGCTCATGTCGATCGTCCTCAAGGAATCGGAACGCCTCAACAAGACGATCGCCGACTTCCTCCGCTTCGTGAAGCCGCACGAGAAGCGGGAGGCGGAATTCGACATCGCCGCCAGCCTGATCGAAACCCTCGAGCTGCTTTCGAATTCTCCCGAGGTCGGCGAAGACAAGTCGATCCACTGGACCGTCGATCCTTCGAGCTACATGTTTCGCGGCGATCAGGACCAGATGAAGCAGGTGTTCTGGAATCTCGCGCGCAATGCCCTCCAGGCGATGCCCGGCGGCGGGGTGCTCGAGGTTCACGCCGTCGTCGACCGGGAGCATTACCGCATCCGTTTTTCCGATGAGGGGAAGGGGATGACCGCTTCCGAGCGCCGCGCTCTGTTCCAGCCTTTCCGGACCAGCTTTCCCTCCGGGACCGGTCTCGGGATGGCGATCTCCTACAGGATCATCCAGGAGCACTCGGGAACCATCGAGGTCGACAGCGTCCCGGGACAGGGCACCTCGATCGTCGTCGCCCTGCCGACGGGTGCGCGGCGGGAACGGGAGGCCGAGCGGATAGAGGCAGGGGCTAGGGACTAGGGGCCAGGGGCTAGGAAAGGCAGAAGGCAGAAGGCAGAAGGCAGAAGTAAAGTCAAAACCAAAGTCACGAGGCCGCGTCATCCTGAGAGGCTTTCACAGCCTCTGAGGGAGCGCCGCGGGTTGGCGGGTGCGACCGAAGGATCCAAAATGGGCAGGGATCCCCGACAC
>JBHEOL010000169.1:0-8159 GCA_046261635.1 Thermoanaerobaculia bacterium
GATGAAGGCGAACCGCACATCCACTCCTACCGAAACAACGACTTCCCAGATCCGAGGAATCGCGCGTGGAATCGGTGTGACGCAGAAACAGAAACCACGGCATTCGCAGCAGTACCAGCTGCACGCGCCCGTTCGCCCGACGGACGGATCGGCCGAGAAGCCTCCAGTCGGCCTGGGCCGGCGGCGCCAGGGAACGTAGAGAGATCAGGACATACGCCTCAGAGCCTTCCGGAGGCTTTCTTCAGGCACGCTCACTCTCACGCGCTCCAGGCCGCTGTCGATCTCGATCACGATCTTCGATCCCCTCTTCCGGATCGTTATCCGCTCATGGCCCTCGACGATCTTCACGAGCGGGACGTCTTCGTAGCCCTCCATCCCCTCCAGGGCCGCCTCGATCGCCGGGGCCCAGTCGCGCAGGTCGTGCCTCAGCTCGACGTTGACCCCGTCGAAGTGGAGACGGCTTCCGTCCAGAATCCCCGTCGCGAGCACCGCGGGAAGTGACAGGCGCAGGCGATGGTAGCCGTCCTCGACCGCCACCTCGATCGTGCCGAGAGCGCGGACGCGATCGTAGACCGCGACGGCGACTGCAACGGAACCGGCGATCCCGACCAATACGAAAAGAAGGATCAAGATCGTGAAACGGCGCATGCGATTCTCCCCCGGGGCGTCGTGATCCTCGCGGACCGCGCGCCCCTTTTCATCAGCGTTCGGATTGCGGCTCGGCCAGATCGTCGAGCCAGATTCGGACTCTGGTGTCATCCGCAGTCAGCAGGGCGAGCTCGCCGCCACCATGCGCCACAACGACCTTCAGAGCCGCCAGATAATCGAGTCCGGGTCCGGCTCCGCCGCCGAGCGCCCTCACGACATCCAGTGGAACCGACGCGGTCACCCGCTCGTCGCCCCACGTCTGCTCCACGTCGAACCGGACCAGTTCACCGTCCACGACGGCGGTAATGCTCCGCCCGTCACAGTCACACGAGGCGGCGCCCGTGGAAACGAGGCTGGAAATGATCTCCCGCAGCTGATACTCCCGGATTCCCGCGTCGCGGATCTGGATCCGGCTCGTCCTGAGCCGGGACTCGGGAAGGAGTGGAATGGCCTGCGCGAGCGAGCTCACGGGCAGGTTGACCACCACGGACGCTCTTCGCCACTCCGATTCCCTGATCTCGATATGGAGCCACTCCGCGCCGGCACGGGCGGCCGAGGGAAGAGTGGTGAGAGCGACGAGAGCAATCAGGAGTGCGGACCTCATGCCCTCGTAAACGGGGACCGAGAGCCAGAGTTTCAAGAACCGCCGGCCGGTGGACCCGTTAGGGGCTTTCGCCCGGGGTCCGGAACCTCTCCGCATATTTGAGCTCGCCACCCGTTTCCCAAGGGCGGTACGAATTGGCGAAATCGATCCTCTCGCCGATCGGCGGATGACCCGAGCGCCAGATCTTGTAGAGGAGTCCCGGCCGTGGAACGCCGAGGTTCTCCTGCTGGAGCTTGATGAAGGCCGTCGCCGCCGCGCGGTTGTTGCGCGTGATCTCGAGCCCGAACCGGTCGGACTCGTGCTCGTTGTGGCGGGTCACCATGAGCAGTGCGGGAGTGAGAATGAACGTTGCGAGGCTGAACAGAAGGACGATCAGCGGCAGGGCTGCGACGTCTCCGAGCTCGGAAAAGCCCCAGCGATTCCCGTGGCGCCGGATGAGCGCCTCCGCAAGCCGGTGCACGGCGTACAGCCCGACGATGATCATCAGCGACGCGAGAAGGATGATCTGAGCGACGTGCTTGAGCACGTAGTGCCCCATCTCGTGACCCATCACGAACAGGAGCTCATCGCGGTTCAGCTTCTCGATGATCGTGTCCCAGAGAACGATCCGCTTGGTGTTCGAAAACCCGGTGACGTAAGCATTCACCGCCTTGGTGTCGACGCTCTTCTCGACTTCGTAGACACGACCCCCTTCGATCCCCGCCCGCTCTGCGAGCGAGAGGATCGACTGCTCGAGCTCCTTGTTCTTCATCGGCCCGAACTCGTTGAACAGCGGGTCGATCCAGACCGGCGAGACGAGAAGCATCAGAACGATGAAGGGGATGGCCGCGATCCCGGACCAGAGCCACCACCGGCGCGGGCTTTTTCGGATGAGGAGAAACGGCACCCATAGGATCAGGGCGAGCATGATCGCGCCGACCATCAGTCCCTTCAGCGCGTCGCCCCACCACTTGGCGGGAGTCTGGTTCGACAGATCGTAGGCGTGCTGCCGCACGTAGCCGGAGTAATAGGCGAGCGGCAGATCGAGTACCCAGGTTACGACCGAGAAAAGCACCGCGTAGATGACGATCGTGAACAGCCACTTGCGTCCCGCGGCGCGCGACCAG
Source organism: Thermoanaerobaculia bacterium (assembly GCA_046261635.1). Classification (GTDB taxonomy): domain Bacteria; phylum Acidobacteriota; class Thermoanaerobaculia; order Gp7-AA8; family Gp7-AA8; genus JBHEPS01. The sequence continues at coordinate 2,359 of JBHEOL010000169.1, forward strand.
TCCCTCATCTTCGCCGAGAAACCGGTGAACAGCAGGATGAGCGGCACGGCGAAACCCCAGATCATTCCGATCGCCCACAGGACGTTTCCGCTGCGGTAGTAGCGGACGGCCTTCTCACTCGGCTCCGGGACCGGAACCGGGCCGCGGTCGTCCTGCTGGACCTCCGAGGAGGAAGCTGCCGGAGCCGGCTCGACAGGCTGCGCGGTGGAAACCCTCGAGATGAACACCGCGACTCCGAACGCGAGAAGCGAAAGCACGACCAGTTTTCTCATTTGTCTCTCCGGCGCCTCGAAGGGAAGGCGCCTCACTCGATCCGGCGATAGGCACTTCGATAATACAGAAGAGCGTCGCCTTCGCGAAGGTCCGCGGCAACGACTTCACCGACGAAGATCGTGTGATCGCCGCCCGCGAGAGTGGCGTGAAGCCGGCACTCGATGTTCGCCAGCGCATCGGCCAGAAGCGGCAGCCGCAGCTTTCCCTCACGCAGAGCGACTCCTTCAAACCTGTTCGCCGCGCGCGAGGCGAACTGGTTCGAGATCGGCTCCTGCCCTGCGGCGAGCACGTTCACCGCGAACCGCTCCGCTTTGGGAATCAGCTCGTGCATCCGGGTACTCTTTTCGATGCAGATGAGGCAGAGAGGGGGGGAAAGGGAGAGCGAGGAGAAGGCGCTGACCGTCATGCCCACGCGCTCGCCTTCGAATTCGGTGGTGACGACCGTGACTCCACTCGGAAAGAAGCTCATCGCCTTCCGGAAGCCCGCCTCATCGATCGCCATGATCAGTTCATCCATGCCCGGCCATTATGCAATCGGCAGGGCAGGGGCCGGAAATGGAGCGAGCGGGCCGAGTGGCCAGCCCCGAACGCCGGCGCGGAAATCGATGTTCAGTTTCCGGTGGCGCGGAGCCCTGCTCTCGCCTACGATCGATCCATGAACGACCTGCCGCCAGTCGAGGTGATGAAACGAGCCTTCTACGATCGCGAAGGCGCATTCGACGGGATCTTCTTCACGGCCGTCCGGACGACGAACGTCTTCTGCCGCCCTTCCTGTGCCGCTCGGAAGCCGCTCGAGAAGAACATCGCCTTCTTCGCTTCCGCCAGGGACGCGCTGTTCGCCGGATTCCGCCCGTGCCTCCGCTGCACGCCGATGGACCGGGGCGAGACGCCGGATTGGGTTCGAGCGATCCTGGGAAAAGTCGAAGCGGATCCGCACGAGCGCCTGCGGGACGGCGACCTTCGCCGGATGGGTGTCGAGCCGGCGCGGGCGCGCCGCTGGTTTCAGGCGAGATACGGCATGACCTTCCACGCGTATGCGCGCGCCGTCAGACTGGGCGACGCCCTGCGCCGCATCCGGAGCGGCGAGCCGATCGACGACGTCGCGATCGCGAGCGGGTGGGAATCTCACAGCGGTTTCCGCGAAGCATTCGGCAGATTCTTCGGCGAGGCGCCCCGCAGCGCGAGCAGCCGCGATCCGATCCTCGCGACGATGATCGATTCCCCCCTCGGACCGCTCGTCGCCGCCGCCGTCGACGAGGGCGTCTGCCTTCTCGAGTTCACCGACCGCCGCATGCTCGAGAAACAGATGAAGACCCTCCATCGCCACTTCGGAAGACCGGTCGCCCCCGGCACACACCGCCACCTCGACACGCTCCGCACGGGGCTCGATGCCTATTTCGCGGGCCGGCCGGAGGAGCTCCGCGTTCCGATCTCGGCTCCCGGCACCGAGTTCCAGCAGAAGGTATGGGCCGCCGTCCGCGCGATCCCGCCCGGGCAGACTCGCAGCTACGCCGAGATCGCGAAACAGATCGGCACTCCCGGGGCTGTCCGCGCTGTCGGCACGGCGAACGGAATGAATCGCCTGGCGATTCTCATCCCCTGTCACCGCGTCATCACGAGCGAGGGAACCTTCGGCGGATATGGGGGCGGGATCTGGCGAAAGAAGCGGCTTCTCGAGATCGAGGCAGCCGCCGTCACGCGAGCGGAATCGACACGCGGCGAAGGCGCGCGAACCTCAGAACGGCTCCCGCTCCTTCGACGGTGACGGTCGCACCATCGATGTCCGAACGGGGGCGGCTCGCCACGAGCCGGATCTCGACCGGACGCTCGCGGTCGGACTCCACGACCAGGAACGTTCCCGACTCCCGCGTCTCCACACGCGCGCGCAGGCCGTCCGAGGTCGCCAGGGTCGCCTCGCCGCGGCCGGGCCAGACCTCCAGAACACGCCGGCGATCGATCGAGGAGACCGAGGAACCCATCTCGCCGCGGAACTCGCCGGCTCGATCCGAGGCGGCGTATGCGGACTGGTGGACGCCGTCCACGAAGAACCCGGGGATGGGCGTCGCGGAGATCGGCTCCGGACTCGAGTCAAACACCGCGAGCTCGAAGCTCCCCTCGGCGGGGGCGAAGCTCAGCCGCATGCGTTCGCTGGTGAATTTCGCCGATCCGGCGGGTTCCTGCGCGAATCCAAACGCCGGGAAAGAGAGGCAGAGCAGGAAGAGGAGTGCCGTTCTCGGGCTGCACATACCGGCGATCATACGCCGGAGTCGATGGCCCCCCCGGACTCGTCCCTATCGCGCCGCGGCCATCGTCGTCACAGCGGATCCGCCGCTCTTTCCCGAGCGATCGAGGAACGCCGAGCTGGCGAGCCACTTCATGTCGGGGTAATAGGCGAAGATCAGCGATCCGTTCTTCAGAGTGTCGATCATCTTGCGCGCGACCTCCGTCCGGACCGCCGGGCAACCCCAGCTCCGGCCGAGGCGTCCCTGCTTGCGCGCCGCCGCGGGGTTCACGTACGGAGCGCCGTGCATCACGATCGCGCGTTCCCGAGCAAGGTGATTGACGCCCTTTTCGAGACCGCGCATGCGCATCGAGTAGCCGTTCGCGCCGTAGTAGGTCTCCTCGGCGACGAAAAGGCCCAGGCTCGTCTGCCGGCTTCCATTGGTGTTCGAGAACTTCGTCGGACGGTTGCCGCCGCTGTTCACCCCATGGGCGACATGCTCGCGAAACAGCAGCTTCCGGCTCGACAGGTCGAACGTCCAGAGGCGCGGCTCGGTGGAGGCGATCGAATAGTCGATCACGGTGAGAAGATCGCCGCGCCGCGCGAGCCCTCTCTCGCTGGCGCAGCTTCGAGCGCCGAGCGCGAGCGCGAGGACTTCAGGGCGCAGATCCGGCGCCTGCTTCAGAAGGACCCCGGTGAGGGCGGGAGAAGCAGCGGTGCCGCAGGGGTGCGCAAGCGATTTCGCCTCGGAAAGGGCCGGAAACAATGCGGCCGCCGCGGCGATCGCGAGAATCGCGATCCAGCGTCTATTCATCCATTACCTGCCTTGTTGCGGGAGGACCAATCCCGCTGTATCAGGTAACGCCGAATAACTGCGATGACATTCCTGCCGGGTGCGGGCTGGAGTAAACCGTAAGCGAGTAGGCGAAGCTTTCCAGCTTCGTTCACAGGGGGCGGAGCTTTCCGCTTCGCCCCCTGGTCAGTTCACTTGCGCCTCGCGGTGAAAAGGCCGTTCGGCTGGTGAAGTTCCATGGTGGCCGCGTCCGGGAATCGGACCCGGAAGCCATCGAGCTTCTCGAAATCGAACCAGCCATCCGCGCCGGGAACGAGATCGTACGGCGGCTGACCCTGGACCGCCACCACGAGCCGGCTGCCACGGAGGCTGACGGTGATCGTCTGCGGCCCGAGCTCGTACTCACCCGTGAACTTCGCGAGCTCCGCCGGGTCGGACATCCACGCTGCTGCCTCCTTGTGGAAGACGATCGGCTCCACGTTCGGCTCGAATGCCACACGGACGGCAGAGACGTTGCCGTTCAGGTCGGACTGGAAGTGGTACTTCATGTCCTCGAACACGGGATCCTTCACGTTCTCGAGCCCGTTGAAGACGTCGTAATGCCAATGGTCGAGCGGCGTGGCGATCCGGTTATAGGTCGCGGCGAGCTTCCCGTTTGCGTGCTCGACCCGCAGCAGCCCGTATCCGGGCGCTCTGTAATCACCGGCGTAGTCGGCGATCGCGTGCGACGGTTTCGTCCCCTTCACGCGAGCCGCGGTCTTCTTCTCTTCGGCCTCCTTGTCGGCCGCCTCACCCTTCTCTCTCCGCGCCAGAGCTTCGGCGTTCCAATCTTTGCCGGAGAGATCGAAAAGCAGATCGGCCGCATGAAGGGTCATCAGACCGGGAATCGGTGTTCCGTTGGCGTTGGAAAGGGCGACGACGCCGACGCCGTCGTTCGGGAAGAGCGTCACGAGCGCCGAGAAGCCATCGATGTTTCCGCCGTGGTGCGTGCGGAGGTGGCCGCGGTACGAATCGACGAACCAGCCGTGCGCGTAGGTCGGGGGGGAGAACTGCGGATCCCGCGGCAGAGTGGAGATGGCGACCTGTGGCGTCCGGAGCTCGTCCCACGTCACCGGCTCAATCAGCTTCTTCCCGTCGAGCGTGCCGGAGGCAAGGAGCATCCTGACCCAGCGCGACATTTCATTGATGCTCGAGTTGATCGAGCCGGCCGGGCCCATCTCGCCCACCTCGCGGAACGGCATCAGGATCGTCTTATCGTCGTCGCGCCGGTAACCCTTCGCGTGATCGGGATCGGTCGCGGAGACGGAGTCGGCGAAATTCGTCCGCGTCATGCCGAGCGGGTCGAGGATCCGCTCGCGAATCGCGTCCTCCCACCGCTTGCCGGTCAGTTCCTCGATCAGATGCCCCGCGGTCAGGTACATCAAGTTGTTGTACTGGAAGCGTGCGCGAACGGGAGCGCTCGGGGCGACGTGAGCGAGCGACTCGACCAGTTCGCGCCGATTCAGCTCGTCATTGTTGTACCAGATGAGATCGTGCCGCGGATAACCGGAGCGGTGCGTCACGAGATCGCGCACGACCAAGCCCGCGGTCATGTTCGGATCTGCGAGGCGAAACCAGTGCAGGTACTTGCCGACCGGCTGATCCCACTCGACCTTCCCTTGATCGACGAGCGTGCCGATCGCGAAGGTCGTGAAGGCCTTGGTCGAGGAACCGATCGGCAGCAGCGTGTCCGCCGTCATCGGCAGACTGTTCTCGACATCGCGCAGACCGTATCCCTTCGCATGCACGACTTTCCCGTCCGCGATCACCGCGATCGCGACTCCGGGAACGTGCCACGCAGCGATCGCCTCGGTGACCAGATGGTCGAGCGGCTGGAGTTTCGCCGCGTAATCCGTCGCGTCGCCACGCTCGAGGGTGAAGGGAAAACTCTGCCCCCCCTGCGTGAACGTTCCACTCAGCACGTCGCCCTCGCTCGAGAGCTCTCCCTTGAAGGTCGGTTCTCCCGGAATTCCGGCGATCCGGAAAGTAGCCTGATTCCCCTCGACCGCGACGGCTTCGAGCGGGACATCGCGAGCGCCTTGAGCGGGGATCGTGATATCCCCCTTCCAGACTCCGGCGGAGCTCTCGAGGTCGACGTCGACCTCCAGGCGCGACCCGGGGATCTCGATCGCCCCCTTCCAGCGGCCGGCGGGATCTGCGGCCAGGACGCACATGGCGAACCCGATGAGCAGCCAGAAAGAAGTGGCGATTCGAACCGCAGGTGTTGTCATCAGCAATCCTCCGTCGTTTCCGGCGCGTGAACATCCGCCGCCGGCGATGAAGTCTATCCCGACCCGGGCAAGGCCGACTCGAAGACGCCGGCAGCCTCGAACGAGGCAAAGGCCACGTCATCCTGAGAGGCTGTGAAAGAAACCAGAGGGGCCGCGTTGCGGGCGGGACGACGTCAGATCGGCGCCGCCGCCGACGAGGCGATGTGGTTCATCGTTGAGGAGGTGGCGGCGTCGAGATGGCGTT
>JBHEOL010000147.1:0-4636 GCA_046261635.1 Thermoanaerobaculia bacterium
CAGTTCAAAGTGGATCTCGCACTCGAGCTCGACGCTCTCCCTCGCCTGAACAAGGGCATCGAAGTCTGCCGTGAGATCGACGACAACGGCACGCGCCTTCTGCTCGAGGAAATCCTCCACGAGGAAGAAGAGCACGTCGACTGGCTCGAGGCGCAGATCGCTCAGGTCAAGCAGATGGGGATCCAGAACTACCTCGCGCAGCAGGTGCGGGAAGAGGAATAGGAATCTCCGCGCGCGGCCCATGCGCTATCGATTCGTGGCGACCGTGCGGAGAGCCTCGCTCCGTGGGTCCCGACCTCAGCTGGAGTACGCCCAGTCGATACGCGTCGCCCAGGTCAGCACCGCACTTCCGTCCCCCTCAAGCGGGCCCGGCCAGGTGGCAAGACCCCTTCCTCTCTCTGTAGTATCCTGTTTCGAGAAATCTCCCATCAGCGTCACCGAAAGAACAGGGTGACACAGGAACCCACATGTCACGTGCCCTAGCCGCCGCTCTAGCCATTGTCTTTCTCGCCGCAAGCCCCGCTTGGGCTTATATCGACCCCGGCGCGGGCAGCCTTCTCCTTCAGCTGATCCTGGGCGGCATCGGTGGCCTGATCGTCGCTGTGAAACTCTTCTGGCGACGAATCCGCGTTTCCCGCGACAACACGGAGTAATGAGCGGCCCCGAGCCCGCCTACGATCCTGCGTCGTATCGAGACCGGCACGCGCGCGTCTTCCATCGCGGGTCGGAGGTGCTACGCGGACTCTCACCCGAAGCGGCGTCAAGCTGGCACCTGACGCGTGAGGCTCCCTTCTTCAGGGCGATGGTCGGTGAATCGAAGATCATAGACACCGAGGAGCTTCCCGGCGAGGGGTCGTGGGTCATGCTGCTCCGCCATGCGCGCATTCCCGTCATCTCGTATCCCTACGAGTGGTCGTTCGGGATGCTGCGGCAGGCTGCGGACCTCCAGCTCGAGATCACCCAGCGAGCACTTCGCGACGGCATCGCGCTCCGCGATGCGACGCCTTACAACGTTCAGTGGATCGGACCCCGTCCGACGTTCATCGACGTCACCTCCTTTGAAAAGTTCGCTGAAGGCTCTCTCTGGACCGGTTATCGCCAGTTCTGCGAGCTCTTCCTCTTCCCTCTCCTTCTTCAGTCGTATCGAAACGTCGACTTCCATCCCTGGATCCGCGGAAATCTCGACGGGATTCCCGCCTCTCAGATGGCGAACCTTCTTTCCGCCCGGGATCGACTCCGCCCCGGCGTCTTCACGCACGTGGTATTGCAGGCCAAGCTCCAGAACCGCTTCCGCTCGGAGAGCAGCCAAGGGGTCAACGCTACAGTGCGCCGAACCGCCGGCGCGAGCCGCGACATGATCCTGGCGAACGTCAGGCGCCTCCGCAGCCTCGTCGACCGCCTCCGCTGGGAGCTGCCCGGCGGTGGATGGGAGGAGTACGAGCGCCGGAACACCTATTCCGACGCCGACCGCGAGATGAAGGAAGCATTCGTCCGGAACTGGTCGGCGCAGCTCCATCCGAGGCTCGCGATCGATATCGGATGTAACACAGGAGGGTTCGCGCAAATCGCGGCGGAGTCGAGCGATTACGTCCTCGCCGTTGACTCCGACCACGCCGTCATCGAGCGCCTCTACCAGCGGCTCGTCTCGGAACGCGTGGTCGGGAACATCCTCCCGTTGGTCTGGGACGTCGTGAACCCTTCTCCGGGCCTTGGGTGGAACTGTGCCGAGCGGCGCCCGCTGGAGAAGCGCGTGGAGCCGGATCTCGTTCTCGCGCTCGCAGTGATCCATCACCTCGTTATAGGCAGGAACGTTCCTCTCGCCGATGTCATCACGTTCTTCGCGGCGTTCCGATCGCCACTTGTAATCGAGTTTGTCGACCGACACGATCCCATGACCCGGCACCTTCTCGAGCAGAAAGACGAGCCGTTCGAGGACTATTCGATGAACAGCTTCGAGGATGAAATCAGCGCGCGCTTCGAAATCATCGAGCGGCGGCCACTGCCGTCGGGCTCGCGAACGCTGTACTTCGCGCGGCCTCGCCTTTAACGATCCTGACCCCCGTTCTTCTTCAGATGTAGGGTCAGCAGCGCCCCGCGCCTCTTGGTCCGGCTCCCCCTCGTGGCCGGAGAGGTTGACGGGTCGCACCGTCGCGAACGTCTTGGAATACCCCCGCCCCGACGGGGCGCTACTCCGCGTTAAGGGTCCGGCGACAAACGGTCATCCACTCCCCCATCGACCTTCGCGGAACGCGCGATCTCGAACCCGGCGCCGAGCACGTGCCTGAGCAGAAGCCCGGCTGCGTCCCGGTGCTTCATGACAACAGAATGTGGACGTGTATGCCCGGGCACCTGACCCGAGGTTACCGTGCCGTCCCGCAGGTCCAGCTTGTACCAGGTGCCGCCCACCACCAGCGAAGCCACGGTGGCTCCGTAGTTGGGAGGACCCGCGTCGATGATGACACGGTTCCACCTGCTGAGGTTCTCTCGCGCCATATCTGTGTGGGCAATACCGAAAATCGGCCGCTCCCTGCGCAGAGTTTCCGGAGCCAGCCAGGAAGCCCCGTCCATCCATGGAGGGGCTTCCACTCCAAGATAGTCGAGGAGCGTCGGAGCCACATCGGCGAGTTGTGCGTTGTTCACGATTTTTCCCCGTGGCGTGCCGCGCGGGAACCGAATCATCAGGGGAATCCGGCTGGTTGATCCCCACCGATAGGGGTGGTCCGAGGTGATGACGACCACCGTTCGATCGAGCTGACCGTTCACGCGCAACGCTTCAACCAGGGTACGGAAACGCTCATCCGCATTGCGAATTACGTTGTCGTGGTCATCCCTCGGCGAACCCGTTCGGAAGAAGATCCGGTCCGCTTTCGGATTGCAGCAGTGCGTGTCGACCATGTGAACGTGCACGAACCATGGCTCGGGCGCCTCGCGAAAGTAGCGCAGCAGAGTCTCGACCCTTCGGGAGTCTCGCAGGTAAGGGTTGTCGCCTACGCCTTCGAGCTCCGCAAAATGGTCGACCATCCTTCGCAAGCCGAGCATGTGGAGAACTCGCTCCTCGACCCGTTCAAGGATGCTGGCGCGGAGGAGCCCCGCCTGATCTTCGTTCGCCCCATGCCCGGGAATCAGCTTCTCCCACCGATAGTTCGCAGCATCGAACGCCCCGACGAGATTGGCATCCGCAGCGTCGGCGTAGTACCGCATCCCCAGCTGCAGCGTCGTGTATCCCCGCGCTTTGAGCATTCCCGGCAGATGCCAGCGAGCCCCATCTCCCTGAACGCTCGTAGGGGGATAGAATACCTTCGTCTCTGTCGGCAGCCTTCCAGTCAGAAGTGTGACGAGCGCCCCCCTCGAGTGCCCCACATTCGTAAACGCATTCTCGAAAAAGAGACTATCCGAACGGATTTCTTCGAGGAACGGAGTCGTCTTCTGCGGGTATCCATAGACGGAGAGGTAGGCGGCATCGAGCCCGTCGGAGCCGAGCACGAGTATATTCGGGAGGGCCGGCCCGTTCGGCCGGGCGCGCACGCTCGAACCCCAGTTCCATTCCTCCCACGTCTCTCGCTTCTCGAAGGTTCTCGCCAGAGCTGGCGCAGCACCGAGCAGAACTATGATCGTGGCGACGACGGTCAGCGCCCGTAAAGGGAGCGCGGACAAACGGGAAACCAGCGTGGTCAACTTCATCGCGGCGATCCCAATGAGGACCGTGAGGCCGGCGACGTAGAAGAGCCGCATGATCGGGCCCGTCTTCACGATCCCGAACCCGGTCAGCGTATACGTGAAATTGTCGATCAGCATCAGGGCGATCACGCCCAAAATGATCGCGCCCGGGATCACAGCGAAATGACGTAGCCGGTGATGAAGCACGGAGATGACGCTCAGGAGCAGTTGGACGCCGAGCAGAGGCGCCAGCATCGGAATCGGCGCTCCTGCGAGGGCTCTCAGCTGAGTCCCGAACGGCTGCGCCGCAAGAGGTGACGCACCGGTCACGAGAAAGAGCCACTCGAAAGCAAAGTAGAGATAGAGCGCGGCGGGCGCAAGCCCGACCGCAACGAGCGCACTCCGAACACGCGGCCGGTCCTTTGGATCTGGCATTATGCCGAATCTTCGCACGCGGTTTCCCGTTCCACCAAGCCTACCGTTCGGAACCCGCAGCGTCGGCATCCAGAACCACGGAAGGGTGCCCTCGCTCGTTCGAAGGGCATCCAAGCGGCTCGTACTCCTACGGCTCGCGAGAATGGCCCCGCAGGACAACGAGTCCGCGATGTCCTCAGACGACGGCTCTCACGGTTAGAAAGGCGCTGTGCCGAACGTCGACCCGTCCGAGCGCAGCCGGGAGTGGGTAGTATCCCGCGCCAGCAACCTCGACGTGGCTGAACCCATGCACCTGGAAGAGCTCCACGAGCCCGAGATAGTTCATGATGATCTTGTGACGCCAGGTCGGGCTGAACGCGGTCGCGTTCCTGTGCACGGCGAAGCGATTGCCAAGACCCGCGACGCGTCCGGACACATTCGTCAGAGAGAAAATCTGCCAACCGAGTACGGCTGCGAAAATGTTGTGCCAACTGCTGCCGTTCTCGGTGCTGATGACGGCAACGCCGTTCGGCTTCAGGACTCGCCGGATTTCGGAGACGAACAG
>JBHEOL010000173.1:0-4280 GCA_046261635.1 Thermoanaerobaculia bacterium
AGGAGGAGGCGATGCGGTGGCATCGTTGACGACGAGCGACGCGGAGATCGCCCGCAACCTCCACCAGCCCTTCGGGTTGCGGGCGGGACAACGCCATCTCGACGCCGCCACCTCCTCAACGATGAACCACATCGCCTCGTCTGCGGCGGCGCCGATCTGACGTCGTCCCGCCCGCTCCGCTTCTCTGCACGATCTTCGTATCCGGAGATCCTTCGCTCGCGCCCATCAGCAGCGTGACGTCACGGTTTCCCCGGCGCTCCCTCAGGATGACGGGCGTTGGTGTTGTGGTTCCCTGGCCCCTGGCCCCTGGTCCCTCCTTCCCCCTATTCAAGCTGTGCTGCTCGGGATAGAGTTTCAGGGTGCCGAAAACCAGGATTCTTCTCGTGGATGACGAACCGGGGGTCCGTTTCGGCATCCAACGCTTCCTCGGCGCTCAGGGCTTCGATGTCGAAGCCGTCGACACGTGCGAGCGCGCGCAGGGCGCGTTCACTCTCAATCGCCCGGACCTCGTCCTGGTCGATTACATGCTCCCGGACGGGAATGCCCTGGATCTGCTTCCGAAATTCAAGGCGATGGACTCGTCCGTCCCCGTCATCCTGCTGACCGGCCACGGCACGATCGATCTCGCGGTCCGCGCGATCAAGGAAGGTGCCGACCAGTTTCTCACCAAGCCCGTCGAGCTCCCCTCGCTCCTCATCCTCATCGAGCGGATTCTCCAGAACGAGCGGAACCTGAAGAACCGCCTGGCCGGTGAATCCCGCGACGCCCGCGAGGCGGTCGATCCATTCCTCGGGATCAGCTCAGTCATCAAGGAGTTCGAACAGCAGGTCCGCAAGATCGTCCACAGCGAAAGCCCGATTCTCCTGACGGGTGAGACGGGCGCCGGAAAGGGCGTTCTCGCGAAGTGGCTTCATCAGAACGGCCCGCGCGCGGCCGAGGCCTTCGTCGATCTGAACTGCGCCGGGCTTTCCAAGGAGTTTCTCGAGACCGAGCTGTTCGGTCATGAAAAGGGAGCCTTCACGGGAGCGGTCCAGGCCAAACGCGGGCTGCTGGAAGTCGCCCACAAGGGGACGACATTTCTCGACGAGATCGGCGACGTCGACATGCAGATTCAGCCGAAACTCCTCAAGGTCCTCGAGGAGCAGCGGTTCCGGCGGGTCGGCGACGTCAAGGACAAGGTCGTCGACGTCCGGCTCATCGCCGCGACTCACATGGATCTCTCCCTTCTCGTCGCCGAAGGGCGCTTCCGCAGCGATCTCTATTTCCGGATCAATACGATCCCCCTCACGATCCCACCACTGCGCTCGCGACCCGAGGACATCCCCGTCCTCGCCGAGTCCTTTCTCCGGCACTTCGGGCGGGGACGCGACCTCAGATTCGACGCCGAAGCCATTCGCGCGCTTCGGAGCTATCCCTGGCCCGGCAACATCCGCGAGCTCCGCAACGTGGTCGAGCGCGCGGTGCTGCTGGTTGACGGAAGCGTCATCCAGACCAACGTCCTGCGGTTCGAGTTCATCGGTCCGCCGGAGGCAGCCGGCCTCGATAGCAGCCTCACTCTCGAACAGGTGGAAAAGCTTCACATCGAGCGGGTTCTCCAGGAGGAGCTCGGACGCGTCGAGGCAGCGGCGCGCCGGCTCGGGATTCCCCGCAGCTCCCTCTACCAGAAGCTGAAACGCTACGGTCTGAAATCGTCCAGAAGCTAGAATTCCCATCCCGATCTCAGATGCTCCGCGGCGGTCCTGTCTCCTCTTTTGACGCCCAAATCACGTACTGATGCGGGTTTGGGACTCCGGCCTCCCCAACCCCGTCGGTGGCACTCGGCTTGCGATTTGAACCGGTCAGAATGAGCGAAATCGGTACGGCGCGACCCACCCCCACCATGCTGGTCGTCGATGACGAGCGGGCCATCCTTCTGGCCATCAAGAGTTATTTCTCCCACCACGGTTACAAGGTCGACTGCGCTCAGGAGTTGGAGGAAGCCGAGGCCCTGATGGCGAACCTCCACTACGACGTGGTGATCGCGGACCTTCGGCTTACCGGCTTCCACGGGACCGAGGGGCTGGAGATCGTACGGTCGGTGCGCGAGCGCTATCCCAGGACCAGCGTCATTCTGCTGACGGCGTACGGCTCGCCGGAAATCGAAGCCGCCGCCAGCCGGTACGGCGTCTCTTCGTTCCTTCAGAAGCCCCAACCGCTCGCGGAGCTCGCCCAGGTCGTGTTCGGAGTGGTTGGGAACGCATGAACGACAACAGCCTCCTCGCGTCCGTGCTCGCTCCGGGTGGGATCACAGTCAACGTGCAGCCGGTCTTCGACGTCGGGGACGCGCGTCAGACCGTGGTCGCAGCCGAATGTCTCTCGCGCGGGCCCCGCGGAACCAACCTCGAGCCGGCCAATGTCCTGTTCGAGTACGTTCGGCGGAAAAAGGAAGAGACGGCGGTGGACCGTGCCTGCGTCATGGCCGGCCTGATGGCCTGCCGGAAGCTTCCCGCGAACCTGATGATCGACCTCAACGTCCACGCCTCGACCCTCGGGCGTGACTTGAGCTTCGTCGAATTCCTTCTTCAGGCCGCACACGCCTGCGCGATCGAGCCCACCCGGATCGTCGTCGAGATCGTCGAGCATTCTCCCTACTGGGATGGCCCTGGCTTCTTCAGCGTGATCGGCGCGCTCCGCTCGGCCGGAATCTCGATCGCCCTCGACGACGTCGGCATCGGATATTCGAACTACAAGATGATGATCGATGCCCGTCCCGACTTTCTGAAAGTCGATCGGTATCTCGTTCAGGATTGCGACAAGGACGAGTATCGGCGCATCGTCCTCCGCTCCATCGCCATGCTCGCAACTGAACTGGGAGCGCAGGTCGTCGCGGAAGGGGTCGAGCGGAAGGAAGAGCTCGAGACTCTTCTTGCCCTCGGCATCCGGCTCGTTCAAGGCTACCTCCTCTCGCCGAACCGTTCGAACGAGGACCTGCTCGCGAGCGGGCTTCTGCAGCCGCGCCCCCACGCCTGGCGTCCCTCTTTCGCCGCCGCGACCAGTTGAGCCCGGTCCCTCCACCGGGGAGGTTTGAACCTCCGGCGCCGTTTCTCCGTATTCTCTTCCGATGACGCCTCCCGCGATCGAAGTTGAGAACCTTCGAAAAGTGTATTCGAGCGCGTTCGGCCGCCGCCGGATCACGGCGCTCGAGCGTGTCGACATCTCGGTCCCGCAGGGGGAGGTATTCGGGCTTCTCGGCCCCAACGGCGCGGGGAAGACCACGATGGTCAAGATCCTGCTCGACCTGACCAGGCCGACCGAAGGCACCGCCCGCATCCAGGGCATCCCGGTGAGCCGCGCCGCGAGCCGGCGGCGGGTCGGCTATCTCCCCGAGGGGCATCGCTTCCCGGGCTACCTCACCGCGCGGGAGACCCTCTCGATCTTCGGGCGCATGTCCGGAATGGACGGGGAGTCACTCCGGGCACGAATTCCATTGATGCTCGAGCGGGTTCACCTCGCGCCGTGGGCTGAGGTGAGGGTGAAGAAGTTCTCGAAGGGGATGACGCAGCGTCTCGGTCTCGCGGCCGCGATGATTCACGACCCGCTCGTGCTGCTGCTGGACGAGCCGACCGACGGCGTAGACCCGGTTGGACGGCGCCAGATCCGCGACCTTCTGAAAGCTGAAGCGCGGGAGGGAAAGGCGATCTTTCTCAATTCGCATCTTCTCTCGGAGATCGAGCTCACCTGCGACCGCGTCGCCATGCTCCGCAAGGGAGCCGTGGCGGCGATTGGGAGAATCGACGAGCTCACCCGGCGGGAGCCGCGATACCGGATGGTCAGCGACCCGATGGACGAGCGCCTCATCGCGGCCCTGTCGGAAACGGGTGCGGGAGTCGAGCGGTCGAATGGACATCTATTGCTCACCGTTCGCGACATCGAGCACCTCAACGCGCTGATCGACCGCGCGCGCGCCACTGGAGCATCGCTTCACGAGGTGACGCCGATTCGGTCGACGCTGGAGGATGTCTTCGTCGACCTGATCCGCACCGACGATCCCGGGGCGGAGGTAGGAGCATGAGATACCTTCTCGTGAACATCGAAGAGGTTTTTCGGGAGGCGGCGGCGCGCTGGACTCTGCTCGCCTACTTCTTTTTGTCGACGCTTTTCATCATCGTGTTCGCGGCGGCGATCAACCTCGACATCGTCGACGGCACCCTCGCCGGGGCGCGCCTGTTCGGTCAGGATGTCGAGATGGGCGGCGAGCGGGTCAACCTCGATCGCCTCGTCCTCGGCTTCGAGGCCACCTT
>JBHEOL010000177.1:0-2630 GCA_046261635.1 Thermoanaerobaculia bacterium
CTGGTGGAGCTTGCGAGGCGAGATCAAGGAGCGAGGAGGAGGCGATGCGGTGGCATCGTTGACGACGAGCGACGCGGAGATCGCCCGCAACGCGGCCCCTCTGGTTTCTTTCACAGCCTCTGAGGGAGCGCCGCGGGGATCGGGTCTTCACGCCGCAGGTGGGCGCGACCGAAGGATCTCAAAATGGCAGGATCGCGTTGGCCAGTGCGGGGGAAAGCGCCAGGTGGCAGGATCCTGCCATTTTGAGATCCTTCGGTCGCGCTCGCGGTCGTTGTGAGGCGAGCGCTCAGCGCGGCGCTCCCTCAGGATGACGGGCTTTTCTGTCTTGGCTTTTGCCCCTACTTCTGCCTTCTGCCTTCTGCTTTCTGACTTTTCTTCTCTTTCTGGCGCGCGATTCGAATCCCGCCAAAACCATGCGATGCGCGACATTTTCCATTTCCACCTCTGCTCACGATGAAGCAGTTCTCGTCACCCGTCAGGTCGAAGAGGTGCTCGCCTCGAAGGCACCGGATGCCGAGGGGATCTGCACGATTTTCACGCCCCACACGACTGCCGCTCTGACGATCAACGAGGACGCCGATCCCGATGTCCGGACGGACCTGGTTCGGGCATTCCGGGCGATGGTCCCCGCGGTCCGGTTCGATCACGCCGAGGGGAACTCCGACGCCCACTTTCTCTCCGCGCTCATCGGAGTCTCTCTCCAGGTCCCCTTCCGGAACGGCAAGCTCCTCCTCGGCCGCTGGCAGGGGATCTGGTTCCTCGAATTCGACGGGCCGCGAAGGAGAGAAGTGCAGGTGTGGGTAGCAAGTCAGAAGGCAGAAGGCAGAAGTCAGAAGTAAGCACGGCGTTCCGCACCTCTTTCCCCTGAAGGGTGAGAGTGGGCGGTAGTCCGCGATGGAGCCACACCGTTCGGTATGATGCGCGCGACCGGGGGGGGAGTCGGATGAGCCAGGAGAGACGACAGCGGATGGTGGACCGAAGCGAGCGGGGAGTGATCCGCCATTCGAGCTCGAATTACGGGACCTCACTGGAGGGCGCTCCTCTCACCGTCTACGTCCCCGACGGCGGTGCCGCGGAGATCGTCGTTCTCGCCTCGATCCACGGGGACGAAGCGGAGACGACGGTCGTGGTCTCGGAAGCGCTCCGATGCATCCCCCGCGGAGATCTGCGCGCCGCGGTGATTCTCTGCGGCAATCCGGACGGGATGCTGCGGGGAACCCGCGGCAATGCCAGGGGCGTCGACCTGAACCGCAACTTCCCCACCTCGAACTGGAGCTCTGACCCGGTCTGCTACAAGAGCCGGGCGAACGATGCACGCGACATCGCGTTGAGCCCGGGATCGGGACCCGCCTCGGAGCCGGAGACGGCGGCGCTCCTCTCCCTCCTCGGGCGGCTCGAGCCGCGCGCGGTCGTGACCCTCCACTCCGCGCTCGCATGCGTCGACGATTCCGGCACATCGCACCTCGGTCGGCAGCTGGCCGAGCGCAGCGGCCTCCCCTTCCTGACCGAGATCGGCTACCCGACGCCGGGATCGATGGGGACGTGGGCGGGTGAGCGGGGGCTCACCCTCGTCACCTTCGAGCTCGAGGACGCGTCTCTCTACACGCTCAAGGACCACCACGTCCCGATTTTCATCGACCTGATGGCCGGGCGTTTCGAGCTCGAGGGAGCGTGATGCACATCCTCATCACCGACTCGGGAGTCGGCGGGCTTTCGGTCGTCGCGTACGCCGAACGGTTCGTGCGTACGCAGGGGTTCGCCGAACCGGTGCGGCTGACATTCGCCAACGCCGCCCCGGAAAACGACTACGGCTATAACTCCATGCGATCGAGAGAAGAGAAGTTGAAGACCTTCGATCGGTTCCTCCGGAACGTGACGGCACGGTTCGCGCCCGATTCAATCTACGTCGCCTGCAACACGCTTTCGGTACTGCTTCCGGACACGACGTACTTCGCAAAGGCGGCGATACCCGTACGGGGGATCGTGGAGACCGGCTTCGAGCTTCTCGCACGGGAGCTCGAAGCGGATCCGCGGAGCGTCGTGATGATCTTCGGGACGCAGACGACGATCGACGCCGGCACCTATCCCCGGCTGCTCGAGCAGCGGGGGATCGAGCCCGCGCGCATCATCAGCCAGGCGTGTCCGGGGCTCGCCGACACGATCTCCGAAGACCGCGAGGGAGCGAAGACTGCGGCCGAGATCGGCCGATGGGTCGGGTCGGCGATCGGGAGCATGAAGCGGCCGGACGCTCCGGTTGTCGCCTATCTCGCCTGCACGCATTACGGCTACAGGCAAGAGCTTTTCGCCGCTGCATTCTCGGAGGCGGGAATCCGGGCGAGGGTTCTCGACCCAAACGAGCGCGCCGTGGGCGATCTGTTCGGATCATCATTCGACGGTCGCGGCGGAGAGGGCAGCCACGATACCGAGGTGGAGTTCGTGACGAGATACGCGATCCCGGAGGCGACCCTGGAGACGCTCGGCTGGTTCCTGAGCGATATCTCGCCGCGGACGGTGGCCGCGATGCGGAATTTCGTGCATCTTCCCGATCTATTCTGAAAACGGCGGTTCGCCTAGCCCCCTGGCCCCTCGCCCCTCGTCCCCGGTTTGCCCCCGGGGGCGCTCGCCGGTAT
>JBHEOL010000208.1:0-9512 GCA_046261635.1 Thermoanaerobaculia bacterium
CCCCGCCTCGGACGATTTCGACACCGTGATGGAATCAGACCGGGTCCGCTGAAGGTATGGGATGATGATGGAAATCGAGATCAGAGACCGCGTACCTCAGGGAGGCCGTTCGTGAACCGAATGATCCGCTGGACCGCAATCGCAGTGATCGCCGCGTCCGGACTGCTCGCGCAGACCCCCCAGTCCGGAGAAAAGAAGCCGCTGAGCCCTCCGGCAACCGCCCAGGCGACCATCGACGGAAGCCGGATCGTCGTGAACTACTCGGCCCCCTCGATGCGCGGCCGTCGGATCATGGGAGGCCTCGTCCCCTGGAGCAAGGTGTGGAGGACCGGAGCGAATTCGGCGACCACGCTGATCACCCAGGCCGACCTGCGGATCGGCGAGCTCGCCGTGCCGAAAGGAACGTACACGCTCTACTCGATTCCCTCCGAGAGCGGATGGATCCTGATCGTGAATCGCCAGACCGGACAGTGGGGCACGCAGTACGACGAAACACAGGATCTCGGCAGAGTTCCGATGAAAGTCCGGATGCTGAAGGACCCGGTCGAGACGTTTCAGATCGCGATCGAGCCCAAAGGGCCGCGAGCCGGAGCTCTGAAGCTGATCTGGGAGAACACCGAGGCCTCGGTGCCGCTCGCACTGGACTGACGAGGAGCAAGGCAGAAGGCAGAAGTCAGAAGTCAAAACAAAATCAACAGCGCTTTTGCCGTTACCCTCTTTCTGCCTTTGTTTCTGCCTTTACTTCTGCCTTCTGACTTCTGACTTCTGCCTTTAGTAGATGATCACCTGGTCGCCGACGCTCGCCATCTCGTAGAGGGTGGCGATGTCGTTGTTGTGGAGGCGCACGCAGCCGTGCGAAACGCTCCGACCGAGCTGCGACACCTGCTGCGTTCCATGAAGCGCGTAGCCGTCGCCGAGATTGAGCCTGTGGGTCCCCAGGACGTGGGGAAACTGTCGCTGCCGGGTGCCGATGGGCGGGATGATGACGGCGCCTCCCTGCACGATCTCCCGTCCGGCGGGAAGGGGTACGCCGTCCCTCACGACCTCGTTGCCCTGGATGTAGAGTCCCCCGATGTTCTCACCGCGCTCGAGGCGCACGACCTCCAGGCCGTTCTTCTGCGCCTGCTCGATGAAGTGCCAATCGGGGGGAACCCATACAGGATCCTTTTCTTTCGAGAGAACCTTGAATTTCCCGATCGGGGTCCGAAAGACCATCGTCCGCCCCCCTGGATCAGGGTGCTGTTCTTTCCAGTCGAGGCCACGGCCTGGAACACGAGCTCCCCGTCCCGACGCGCATACACCTTGTTCTCGGCGGTTGCGACGGTGATGACGAAGCTCGTGTCCTGCATCTCGTCGATCTTCTGCTCGCTCGTGGCGACTTCGCTTTCGAGACCGGTGACTTCCGCCTGTTTCCCCTGCATCGAGGCTTGTACCTGAGCAAGCTGCTCCTCGAGCTGCCCGGCGATCATCTGGTCGATCACCCGCACGCGGCGGAGTTTGTGCGCGTCCGAGATCGTGATCGCCTCGGCTGCAACCGCATAAGTCGCCAGCCCGAGACCGAGGACCAGCAAGGCCCAGGACCCGAGCAGACCAATCCATCTCGGCATGCTTTCTCCTTTTCGACCGGCTTCGCGATCCGGTCGTCATCGGGCTAGAAAATGAATACGTCCGTGCCCTTCCTGATTCGCGGCCAGATCGCCCTCAGATCGCTCTCCGAGGCCATGATCGAGCCGGGCTTCGGCCCCTTCAGCGGGCTGTCCGTTGCCGGCTCGGAGTGGATGGCGTAGCCGTTCGGCAACTGAATGACGAACTCTCCCATGCCGTGCTTCACGACCGGCCGGCTTTCGGGAATGCTCTCCCCGTTGATCACGTACAGCCATTCCGGAACGCGCCAACTATGGTCCGCGAGCTTCCCCTCGACATGAAAAGATCCTTTCACCGGAACGAAAGTCCAGCTCTTCAGACCATCCGCGGTTTCGACGTGCTGCTGTACGCCGATCTGGATATCTCCCTCACGAAGGACGGTATCGCCGTACATGAGGCGGAGCTTCTTCGCTTCCGTATCGACCGAGAGGTAGAAGTTCTCACTCTCGAGTTGCTTCATGAGCTTCATCCGCCCCTGGAGCTCCTGCTCCAGCTCCTCGCGCGTCAGATCCATCGTGGCGAGCTCTTCCTTGATCCGATTGACTTCCCGAGGAGTGCTCAGCTGACGCGTCAGGACGTCGGAGAACTGGCGCTCGACGCTGCTCCGATGCCATTGCGCGAACGCGATCCCAGCGACCGCGAGGCCGAGGATCAGCAGGTTCAGCCAGAGAGGGGGTCGTGGGAACCCGCGGCGGTCCGAGGAATCCGGTCGCGGTTCCGACCGGCGGTCGGATCTCAGTGTTTTCATAGGGTGATTCTCAGCTCCGTTCTCCCCGTCAATTGCCAGATCGCTGCCACACTCGGCCATGGAAACGGCCGCTCTCCTATCGAAAGATGTGCAATTCACCAACCATCGATGGCTGGAAAGTTTCACCTGCATCGCCGAGGATGATCAGAGGGCCGCCAGCAGGGCTCTGCCCCGGAGGCAAACCATGAACTCAGCCAGCAGCGTCGTACTGGAAACCCCGCTCGAAGCAACGTTCAGTTCGGCCAACGCTCACGTGGTCGAGCTGGGAGCGGCCTTCGCCCTGGTCGAGTCCGCGCTGGCAGCTGCTCCCAGAAAGCGATCCTGGCTGACCTTCCGTGCGGGAGGAGAGATCTTCCGCCTCCCGGCCGAGGTTTCCGCCTGCCATGTGGACCGCTCGCGTTCGATCTCCTCGGGGCGGCTTCATTACCTGATCGAGCTCGAGATCGGTGCTCTGGCTCCTTCGGTACTCAAGGACCTCCAGGCGCTCGTCGCGATTCTCCAGATCTCGGCCCCCGCCAGCCAGATGACCGAGGCGCTCCAGTTCGAGATCGTCGGTTTCTGACTCCCATCGGATCCCCTTCCCGGGGAATTCGGCGCTCCCCGGCCATGGTGGCCTGCCTCCTTGCCTCTGGACACTCTCTCGCGATAGAAGATGGTCCGCAATCAATCGTCCACCAGGAGGTTCTGCATGGTTTCGTTCCACCGCGTCGCGGCCGTGGCACTCGCCCTGATGCTGATCGTCGCCGCCGGAGCGCAGGCACAGCAGCTCGCCGATTTCGAAAAGCGGGTCACCGTCGAAATACTCGACAACGGACTGACACTGCTCATCCTCGAGAGGCCTGAGGCACCGGTCGTCTCGTTCTTCACGCACGTCGATGCCGGCTCTGCGCAGGAGGTCCCCGGGATCACCGGCCTCGCGCACATGTTCGAGCACATGGCTTTCAAGGGGTCGCCTCGGATCGGAACCAGCGACTGGGCCGCCGAGAAGGCCGCGCTCGAGCGCGTCGAGACAGCCTACCTCGCCTACGACCAGGCACGGCGCGACCCGGAGGAGCGTCCTGCCGAGGAGATCGCGCGCTACGAAAGCGCCTGGAAAGAGGTCATCGAAGCCGCCGGGGCCTTCGTGGTGACCGACGAGTTCAGCAAGGTCATCGACCGGAACGGCGGCGTGGGACTCAACGCCTTCACGAGCTCGGACGAGACCGGCTACTTCTACTCCCTCCCCTCGAACAGGCTCGAGCTCTGGGCGTGGCTCGAGTCCGAGAGATTTCTCAACCCGGTGATGCGCGAGTTCTACAAGGAGCGCGACGTGGTGATGGAGGAGCGCCGCATGCGCACCGAAAGTCAGCCGATCGGCCGCCTGTTCGAACAGTTCATCACCACAGCCTTCCAGGCGCATCCTTACGGCCAGCCGGGCGTGGGCTGGCCGTCGGACCTCCGTTCCTTCTCCGCGACCGACGCCATGGAGTTCTTCTCGACCTACTACGTTCCCGCGAACATGACGATCTCCATCGTCGGGGACGTCCGGGCGAAGGAAGTCCTCCCGATGCTTCGTCGTTACTTCGGCCGCCTCCCGAAATCGCCTGAACCGGAGCCGCTCCGCACCGTGGAGCCGCCACAGCGGTCCGAGCGGACCGTCGTCATCCGCGACTCGGCACAGCCGTTCTACATCGCCGGCTTTCACCGGCCGAGCGTCCTCCACCCCGATGACGCGGTCTATGACGTGATTCAGGACGTGCTTTCCGAGGGGCGCACCTCGCGTCTGTACCGTTCCCTGGTGAGGGATCAGAAGATCGCGGCGGCCGTGGCCGGCTTCAACGGTCTTCCCGGCTCGAAGTATCCGCACCTGTTCGCCTTTTACGGAATCCCGACACCCGGCAATACGGTCGACCAGATTCACGATGCGATCGGCCAGGAGATCGAGAAGCTCAAGACCGAGGAGATCACGGCCGAGGAGCTGGCGATGGTGAAGGCCCGCCGCAAGGCAGGCCTGATCCGCCAGCTCGACAGCAACATGGGTCTGGCGATTCAGCTCGCCAGCGCCGAGGCTCGCTATGGCGACTGGCGCGAGCTCTTCCGCCAGATCGACCGGATCGACAAGGTGACGGCGGCGGACGTGCGGCGGGTCGCCAATGAGGTCTTCGAGCCGACGAATCGCACCGTGGCCAAACTCGAGTCGACCCGCCCCGCCCAGGCGGCACCCGCATCCAACCCCTCGGAAGGAGCTTCCCGATGATCCGTCGTCTCGCATTCACGATGACTCTGTGCGCGCTCGC
This sequence comes from Thermoanaerobaculia bacterium, assembly GCA_046261635.1. Classification (GTDB taxonomy): domain Bacteria; phylum Acidobacteriota; class Thermoanaerobaculia; order Gp7-AA8; family Gp7-AA8; genus JBHEPS01. The sequence goes on from JBHEOL010000208.1 coordinate 4,669, forward strand.
CTCGAGCGCCGTCTTCGCCCAGGTCGCGAACTGGAAAGACCTCACCTACCCTCCACTTCGTCAGGTCGAGGTTCAGCAGCCCAGGCGCATTCAGCTCCCCAACGGGATGATCGTCTTCCTCCAGGTAGACCGTGAGCTCCCGCTCATTTCCGGACGAGCGATGATCCGGGGTGGAAGTCGCGAGGTTCCCGCGGACAAGACGGGACTGGTCGACGTCTATGGCGATGTCTGGCGGACCGGCGGCACCCGGACGAGCACGGGCGACGAGCTCGACGACTTTCTCGAGTCCCGCGCCGCAAAGGTCGAAACCTCCGGAGGAACGGACTCGACATCGATCTCCTTCGACACTCTCAGCCAGGAGCTCGATGCCGTCTTCCCGGTCTGGGTCGACCTGCTTCGGAACCCGGCCTTCCGCGAAGAGAAGATCGACCTCGCCCGGCGGCAGATGAATACGGTCATTTCCCGCAGGAACGATTCCCCGAACCAGATCGCCTCGCGCGAGGCTGCCCGCCTTCTCTGGGGAAACGATTCGCCCTACGCCCGCGTCCCCGAGTACGCCACGGTCGCCTCGATCGGCCGCGAGGACCTGCTCGGTTTTCACCAGCGCACCGCGCATCCCAACAACATCATCATCGGCATCGTCGGCGACTTCGATGCGAAATCGATGGAGAACCGCATTCGCAAGGCCTTCGGCAGCTGGCCCCGCGGGCCCGCCATCGAGACCCCCGACATTCAGCCCCAACCGCGGAGGGGTGTCTACTTCGTTCCGAAGGACGACGTCACGCAGAGCACGATCGTACTGATTCATCCGGGGGCTCGGAAGGACGATCCCGACTACCACGCCATCCAGATCTTCAACGAGGTCTTCGGCGGAGGGTTCTCCGGCCGGCTCGTCAACTCGATTCGCACTGAAAAGGGACTCGCCTACTCGGTCGGAGGAGGCATCGGGACGGGATACGACCGGCTCGCAGCCTTCCAGGTGTCGATGGGGACCAAGAGCGAGTCCACCGTCATGGCGATCGAGGCACTCCACGACGTCATGGCGAAAATCCGCGCCGAGCAGATCACTCCAAGCGAGCTCGAGCTGGCCAGGGAGTCGATCCTCAACTCCTTCGTCTTCATGCTCGACTCCGACGAGAAGGTTCTCAACCAGAGGATGACGCTCGAGTTCTACGGCTACCCGGCCGACTTCCTCGAGCGGTATCAGGCGGGAGTTCGCACGGTCGACGCCGAGGATGTCCAGCGGGTTGCGAACAAGTTCGTCCGCCCGGACGAACTGGCGCTTCTGGTCGTCGGCAATCCAGCCGACTTCGATGCCGACCTCTCCACGCGCGGCGAGGTTACCGAGATCGACATCACGATTCCCGAGCCGGGCGGGGCGGCGGCGAGTGCGCCGGTGGCCTCGGATGCCAGCGGTCGCGCGACTTTCACGAAGATGCGGGAGTTCATGGGCGGAGACCGCCTCGACTCCCTCCAGGCGATCCGTTCGGTCACCGAGATTCAGGCGATCACCCCCGCCGGTCCGATGGATATCTCCCAGACCACGATCATGACGCTCTCTCCGATGAGAGTGCATCGCGCCATGAAGATGCCCATGGGTGAAATCACCATGGTCGTCGACGGCGATCGGGCTTTCGTGAGAACTCCGATGGGGGATCAGGACCTCCCGGGATCGCAGAAAGCTGCAATCATGCAGGAGCTCCGGCTCGATCCGCTCATGCTCGCAGCGCGCGGCGACGATCCGGCTCTTCAGGTCGCAGGCGGCGGATCCGAAACGATCGGGGACATCGAGGCGACCATCATCGACCTCGATGTCGACGGAGCGCGCATGCGGCTCTGGATCGATCCCGCGACCGGGCGCCTGCTGCGCCGATCGCAGAACACGGTATCGGCCGGGCAGCCTGTCGAGCAGGTCGTGGAGTACCGAGAATGGGCGGAGACGGACGGGATCCGCTATCCGACGTCAGTCTCCATCACGGCAAACGGTGAGCCCTCGGCCACCGCAAGAGTCGTTGCGCTCGAAGTAAACCCTCAGGTCGACGAAACGATGTTCGACCGCTGAGCTTCAGTGTGCGGGCGCGCTCGACGCGCCCGCACACTCACTTCGCCACCGCTCCCCACACGGCCTCGAGACGACCGTCGCGCCCACAGCCGGTGCGGTAGAACTTGTACCGGATCGGGTTCTTTCTGTAGTAGTCCTGGTGGTACTCCTCGGCCGCGTAATACGTCTGCGCCGGCAGGATCTCGGTGACCACGCTCTGCGCCAGCTGCTTCTCCACGCGATCCCTCGACGTCTCGGCCAGGCTCTGTTGCTCTTCGTCGTGATAGAAGATCGCGGCGCGATACTGCTTCCCCTTGTCACAGAACTGCCCACTGGCGTCGAACGGATCGATGTTCCGCCAGTAGGTTTCGAGCAGTTGCTCGAAACTCACACGGGTCGGATCGTAGAGAACCTGGACGGCCTCGTAATGCCCGGTACCTCCACGCGAGACGGATTCGTAGCTCGGATTCGGCTCGGTCCCCCCCGTGTATCCCGACGTCGTCGACAGCACTCCGTCCATCTTGTCGAAGGGAGGCTCCATGCACCAGAAGCAGCCTCCGGCGAAGGTCGCCTTCGCGACCTGACGGGGGGTCGCCTTCTGGGCCTCGGCGGGCTCGCTTCGCAGGAACACACCGGCGAGGATGAGCAGGACGGCTACGATGGCACCGCCGACGATCGCGCGCTTGAGCATCGGAATCTCCTTTCGGCTTTCAACAGCGAAAGCTGGCCGGCTGTTTCACCGACAATCAGGTCCGCCGCCGTCCTCCCCCCAGGTCCCGGACCGACCCGAAGCGAAGCTCGAAGTAGTTCGCGGCGGCCCGGAGCCCGCGGCTCACGACTGCCGGATCGCGCCGGTCGATCGACTCGAGAGGAGCACGCAACGGCTCCGGCAGAAGATTCCGGCAAGTGATGCACAGCGCCGCGCCTTGCCCCTTGCTCCGATCACAACGCGGGCAACGCTCCTGATTTGCAAGTGCCTTGATGTCGTCTTCGGTGAACACGCCTGTCCCGCCCCGGCCTGAAATCCAATCTCTCATGATACGAGCGAGCCCTCGAAAATGTCACATCCCCGGCAAGGGGACAGGGGTCGTAAACGTCTTCAGTGTGATAGTTTCCGGGCCATGCAAGGGTGGCTCGACTATCGAATTTACGGCAATCCGGCGGCCGATCTGCTTCTGGGGGCCGGGATCACGATCCTGGTGCTCGCCATCATCTGGGCGATCCGGACCTTTCTGAAGCGCAGGCTCGCGGACTCCGAGCAGACCGAGACGTATCTCGACGACTTCGTCAACGACCTCGTGCTTCGAACCAAGCTGTTGCTGGTGTTTTTCGTCGTGCTGAATCTCTCGACGAACCATCTGATGCTCGAGCCTCCGATCCACACGGCCTTGCGCGCGCTCGCAGTCCTGGCCGGTCTGATCCAGCTCGGATTCTGGGGAGTGGGGATCATCGACTTCGCGATCACGCGTCACAGGCGTCGTCGGTTCGAGACCGACCCGGCAGCCGTGACGACCCTCTCCGCTTTCGGATTTTTCGGCAAGATCGCGATCTGGGCGGTCGTCGCTCTGGCGGCGCTCGAAAATTTCGGACTCCAGGTCGGGCCGCTGATCGCCGGTCTCGGAATCGGCGGTATCGCCATCGCGCTCGCCGCCCAGAACATTCTCGGCGACCTGTTTGCTTCGCTGTCGATCGTTCTCGACAAGCCATTCGTCCTCGGTGACTTCATCATCGTCGGCGAACAGTTGGGGACGGTCGAGCACATCGGGTTGAAAACGACTCGCGTGCGCGCGCTCTCCGGAGAGCAGCTGATCTTTTCGAACAGCGACCTGCTCGGATCGCGGATCCGCAACTTCAAGCGGATGATCGAGCGCCGGGTCCTGTTCCGATTCGGTGTCCTTTACTCGAGCACCCGCGAACAGCTCGAACAGGTGCCTGGCATCGTCCGCGAAGTCGTGGAGACGCAGCAGAATGCGCGTTTCGACCGCGCTCACTTCCAGAAGTTCGGTGACTCCTCGCTCGACTTCGAGGTCGTCTACTGGATGCTGGTCCCCGATTACAACGTTTACATGGACGTTCAGCAGCAGGTCAACTTCGAACTGTTCACGCGCCTCCAGGCAATCGGGCTTTCCTTTGCCTTCCCCACCCGGACCCTGCACATCGACACCTGGCCCGACGCTGCGGTCGCGGGCCGAACCGAGCTCGGATGAGCAAGGAAGGCGACAATCCGGCTTCTCTGGAGCGTGTCGGGCACCTCGGCCGGAAGCTCCGTATCGCGGTGCTTCGAACCTGGGGTCGGGCGCGGCTGTCGGAGCAGCAACGGCTCCTCTTTCTCACGATCGTCGTCGGAGTTGCATCCGGGTTCGCCGCTGTCGGTTTTCACCTCGCCATCGGCCTGCTCTCCGAGCTCCTCTTCGAAAGCGCGGTCGCGGAGTTCGACCTTCCATGGATCCCCTGGATCATCATCGTTCCGACGGCAGGCGCGCTCGTCTGCGGCATCCTGCTTCAGAAGCTCGTCCCCGAGGCCAGGGGCAGCGGAATCCCTCAAGTGAAGCATGCGTACGCGACCCCTGGCGGTCATGTCACCCTCCGCACCGCGTCGGGGAAGTTCGCCATCGGCGCGATCCAGATCGGGTCCGGCTCTTCGCTCGGACGCGAAGGTCCGACCGTGCAGATCTGCGCGGGCATCGCGAGCACGATCGGCCGCACGGCCGGATTGTCACGGAAGTCCGTCCGGCGCATGCTGCCGGTCGGCTCGGCAGCCGCAGTCGCCGCAGCTTTCAACGCGCCGATTGCGGCCGTGACC
>JBHEOL010000218.1:0-5026 GCA_046261635.1 Thermoanaerobaculia bacterium
CGATGGAGAAACTCTGGACGCGCGCGTTTACCCTCTCCATCCTCTCCACGGGATCGGTCTTCGTCGGGATGTACCTGCTCATCCCTGCGCTCCCGCCGTGGGCAGCGAAGCTCGGCGGATCGAACACCACGGTCGGGCTGATCGTCGGGATCTATTCGATCTCGGCCCTGATCTCGCGGATCTTCAGCGGGCGGCCGATGGACCGGTACGGCCGCCGTCCCTTTCTCCTGCTCGGACTCGTCATCTTCACCGGCTGCGTGGCCGGCTATTCGCTGACCACGACCCTGCCGATGCTCCTCGCCGTCCGGGTCCTTCACGGAATCGCCTGGGGCTGGATCACGACCGCTCTCGGAAGCTTCGTGGCGGATCTCGCGCCTGAACAGCGGCGCGGCGAGGCGGTCGGCTTCTGGGGGATCGCCCCCCCGGCCGCAATGGCGGCCGGCCCGCTCGTCGGCGGAATGCTGCTCGCCAGCGGAGGTTTCACGGCCGTGTTCCTCACCGGGGCCGTATTCGGGACGCTGGCTCTCGCGCTGGCGCTTCCGATCCGCGAGCCGCATGCCGCCACGCCGGGGCAGGGGGATCTCGGATTCTTCAGCTGGGGCCTTCTCCCGGCCGCAGTCCTGTTTCTGTCGAGTCTCGCTTACGGGGCGATCCTCGCCTTCGTCCCGCTCGAGCTTGCGGACCGCCCCGCACGCGCGGGTCAGTTCTTCACCGTTTACGCGGTTGCCCTGGTCGTCTCGCGGCCCGTGGCCGGCAAGCTCGCCGACCGCCTCGGGCGGTCACGGGTGATTCACCCCGGCCTGGCGATGGCGGCCGCCGGGGTCGCTCTGCTCGGGATCGGAGCGTCCGGCCATCTCCTCTGGCTCGCCGCCGTTCTCTATGCGTTCGGCGTCTCCGGTTCGTTTCTCGGCCTGATGGCGTGGACGGTCGACCTCGCGCCGCCCGGCAGCCGCAGCCGCGCGATGGCCGGCTTCTTCGCTTCCTATGATCTCGCGATCGCGTTCGGCGCGTTCATCTTCGGGCCGGTGTACGACCGGTGGGGATTCGCCGCGATGGGCCTCGGGGCGGCCGCCCTGATCGTGCTCGCACAGCTCCTGCTGTACGTTCGCCAGAGGTGACCCCCCCCCGGGGGGGGGCGCCTGCCCGCCCAGGCCTTTCACCCCTCACTCTTCCTCGAGGAGGTGATGACCAGTCCACAAATCACCGTTTGCGCTTCACTGCGAATCCGAGCGAGGAGAGGAACTGCTCGACCTTCTCCACATGCTCGCCCTGAATCTCGATCTCGGCCACGCTCGCCGCCCCGCCCGCGGCGCATTTCTGCTTGAGTTGTTTCGCGAGCTTCTCGAGCGAGGCGGGCGTCAGCCGGAATCCGGAGGCGAGCGTGACGCTCTTTCCCTTCCGGCGCCGCCGGTCGAACCCGACGGCGATCGATTGAGATCCGGGCGGGTCATCGCGCAGCTGCGACGCGGCACTTTCTTCGCGGAGCCGCCGCGCCTGCTCCGGATCGGTGGTGAAGATCAGCTTCGATGGCCGCGTCATCGCGCCTCCGGAGACCGAAGTCCGCGCGACCGCGTGATTCGAATCGTCACGTCGCGATGTAGCTCTCGAGCTGACGGATCGTGAATTTCTGCTCCTCGATGAGCTCTTTCACGAGATCGCCGATCGATACCAAACCCACGAGCCTTTCGCCATCCATCACGGGGAGATGCCGGATGCGTCCCTCGGTCATCATCGCCATGCACTCGTCCACTGTGCGCGCGGGTGACACGAAGATCACTTCCGAAGTCATGATCTCCCGTACTGGTGTGTCGCGTGAGGACTTGCCCTGGATGATCACCTTCCGCGCGTAATCGCGCTCGGACATGATCCCGACCGGCTTGTCGCCATCGGTCACGATCAGCGCTCCGATACCGTGCTCGGCCATCGTCTCCAGCGCTTTGAAAATCGTATCGCCCGGGGAAACCGTGTACACCTGGCCTCCCTTCCGCTTGAGAATTCCGGCGACCGTATTCATCAGTGCATCTCCTTTCAACCGGGCTGCCCTTCGGATCAACGGACGGAACGACGGACAGCGCGAGACCTCGCACGTCCCATTGTATGACGACTGGCCGGTCGATCCGAACCTCGACGGTTTCAGATCTAGAATGGACTGGTGTGGCTGCTGCCCATCCTCCGCCCCTTTGCCGGCCTCGCGATGAGGCTCTTCTACCGGTTCGAGATCGGCGGGCAGAAGATCCCGCCCGAAGGCCCCGTCCTTCTGGTCGCGAACCACCCCAACATGGGAGCCGACGCGGGCGGGGTCATCGTTGCCGCTGACCGCCCCGTCCGTTTCCTGGCCAAGGCTCCGCTGTTCGATGCTCGCGTCTCCGGCACCCTTCTTCGCGGCATCGGCGCCATCCCGCTGTTCCGCAGGCAGGACGACCCCTCCGCAACCGAGCGCAACGAAACGGCCTTCGATGCCGTGCGTCAGGCGCTGAACGAGGGGTGGGCCGTGGCCATCTTTCCGGAGGGAATCAGCCACGGGGAACCCTCTCTCACTCCCCTGCGGACGGGAGCCGCGCGAATCGCTCTCTCGACGCGCGTCCGCGGAGGGCCGGAGGTTTCCATCATCCCCGTCGGAATGACGTACAGACTCAAGAGCCGATTCCGCTCGCGCGCTCTCGCGATGGTCGCCCCGGCGGTCGAGTGGGAGGACCTCGCCACGCGCTCTGAAGACGACGCCGAGGCAGTGCGGGAATTGATGCAACGCATCGAAGAGGCTCTTCGCGGAGTGACCGTCAATCTCGAGCGGTGGGAGGACGGGCCTGCCGTGCTCGTCGCCGAGGCCATCCTCGCGGCTGGTGGAAGGGTGAGCGGAAATGCGGAGCAGAAGGTCACTCGGATCCGGAAGATCGCGGCGGACTTCATGCGCCTGCGATCGGAGGATCCCGCGGCCCTGGCCGATCTCGAACGCGATCTACTCGACTTCGACGCCATCCTCCGCGAGCTGAAGCTCTCGCCTCACACTCTCGAGATCGCCACGCACACCGGAGTGGCGCTCCGCTGGCTCTTCGGGCGATTTCTCCCGTTCGCCCTGGTTCTGCCGCTTCTGGTGATCGGCGTTCCGCTCTTCCACATCCCCTACCGCGTGACGGGAGAGCTCGCGGCCCGGGTTGGCGGGCCCGAGGTGCGGGCGACGCTGAAGATTCTCGGCGGCACGGTCGTCTTCGCCATCTACATCGGGATGCTCGCCGCGGCCGCAGGATGGTGGCTCGGCTGGGAGGGCGCGTTCATCGCACTCGTCCTTCTCCCGCTGATGGCGGCATCGACTTCCGCGGGCGTCTCCTGGTGGAGCAAGACCCGACTCGAAGCGCGGAGATTTCTCATGCTTCGAAAGAATACGACCGTCCGGGAAGCGCTGCTGCTGCGCCGCGAGGCGCTGGAGGCGAGGATCCGGGAGATCAGCTCGCAGCCGGCCGCGTCTGGGTCAGCTCCCGCACCCGAGTGACGAGCTCGATCGCGTCGAAGGGCGTTGCTCCGGGCGAGCATCGCCCGAATGGCCGGCTCATCATCGATGATCATTCCCCCGGTCGGAAGGCTCATCGACCGATCCTCATTGCGAAAATGAAACCAGAAATCAGCCAGGAACGATCGGCCGGAATGACCACTCTCGGAAGGTCACCCGGGCCGGGGAAACGGGGGTGGGGGTATGGCCGGAAAACTTCGATTCCGGCGCCGTCGATGCTCACCGGAAACCGGGAAGGAGACCGGAAATCCGAGCGGCAGGCCGGGAGCCTATTCGTAACGGAGAGACTCGACCGGGTCGAGGCGGGCGGCTTTCCACGCGGGATAGATGCCGAAGAAGAGGCCGATCGACACCGAGACGGTGAAGCCCATGATCATGGACCAGAGAGGCGTTTCGGCCGGGAGCGGAGTCGCGCCCCGCACGGCCGCGGTGATGGCGAGGCCGACGAGAATGCCGACCACGCCGCCGATTCCGGAGAGTGTCATCGCCTCGATCAGAAACTGGCTGACGATGTCACGCTTGACCGCCCCGAGCGCCTTCCGGATCCCGATCTCACGCGTTCTCTCGGTCACCGAGACGAGCATGATGTTCATGACGCCGATCCCGCCGATGCGCAGGGCGATCGAGGAGATCAGCAGCATCGCCAGCGCAATGCCCCCCGTGATCGCCCGGAAGTCCGAGATCAGCTTGTCGGGAGTCATGATTCCGAAGTCGTTCGGCTTGTTGAAGGGGACTTTCCTCCGGATGCGGAGGATCGTCGTCCCCTCGTCGATGAGCTGATCGACGAGCTCCGCCGAGCGCGGGATCGTGGCGATGTTGACGCCCTGGTTGTTCTTGATCCACGGAAAATGCACATCGTAGGTCGACAGCGGGAGGTATGCGTGGGCGTCGGTCGAGTCGAACATGCTCTCGCCCTGCTCCTCGAGGACCCCGATCACGCGATAGGTCCGGCCGGACATCCAGACGACCTTGCCGATCGGGTCGACGCGCGGGAAGAGCGACCGCGCCAGCCCGTAACCCAGAACGATCACGTTGGAAGAGTGAAGCACGTCGGCGGCATTGATGAAACGCCCGTCGCCGATCGGTTTGTTGTTGGCGAGCGGATAGGCTTCGGTGACCCCGACCACCGTGTCCGGCGTCCCCTCCTCGCCGCCGTAGATGATCTCGGGAGGGCCGCTGCGATCGGTCCCGCCGCCGCCCCAGTAGCGCTCCGGAGAGACCGCCGCGGCCGATGGCGCGAGCGCCGCAATCGCCTTCGCGTCCTCCCAGGTCAGGTCCTTCCGCTGGCGCGTCTCTTCGTCACGGGGGCCGCCGTGGAAGCCCGGCTCGTATTTCTGGAACTGGACCAGCGTCGCGCCGAAAGACTCGAAGCTCTGTTGGACGTTGTTGTTGAATCCCTGGATGACCGAGACCATGGCGACGACGGTCGTCACGCCGATCACGATTCCGAGAACCGTGAGCACGGATCGGAGCTTGTGCGCGAAGATCGCGCCGAACGCGAAGCGAAGCGTCTCCGTGACG
>JBHEOL010000180.1:0-5091 GCA_046261635.1 Thermoanaerobaculia bacterium
TTGATGTCGATCGCGGGGAAGGTGCGCTTGTCGACGAGCTTGCGGTCGAGGTGGACTTCCATGTTGCCGGTGCCCTTGAACTCCTCGAAGATGACGTCGTCCATACGCGAGCCTGTGTCGATGAGCGCCGTCGCCACGATCGTGAGCGATCCGCCCTCCTCGACGTTGCGCGCGGCGCCGAAGAAGCGCTTCGGACGCTGGAGCGCGTTGGAGTCGACGCCGCCCGAGAGCACCTTGCCCGACGGGGGCACGACCGTGTTGTAGGCGCGCGCGAGACGCGTGATCGAGTCGAGAAGGATGACGACGTCGCGCTTGTGCTCGACGAGGCGCTTGGCCTTCTCGATCACCATTTCGGCGACCTGTACGTGGCGCGAGGCCGGCTCATCGAAGGTCGAGCTGATGACCTCCCCCTTGACCGAGCGCTGCATGTCCGTGACTTCCTCGGGGCGCTCGTCGATGAGAAGGACGATGAGGACGACCTCCGGATGATTGGTCGTGATCGAGTTCGCGATCGCCTGCAGGATCATCGTCTTGCCCGTGCGGGGCGGAGCGACGATCAGCGCGCGCTGACCTTTTCCGATCGGCGAGACCAGATCGAGAACGCGCGACGACATGTTCGAGGGAACCTCGAGCCGCAGCCGGTGCTCCGGATAGAGCGGCGTGAGGTTGTCGAACAGCGTCTTCTCGCGCGCCACGTCCGGATGCTCGAAGTTGACCGCCTCGACCTTGATGAGGGCGAAGTAGCGCTCCCCTTCCTTCGGCGGACGCACCTGGCCGGAGACCGTGTCGCCGGTGCGGAGGTCGAACCGGCGGATCTGCGACGGCGAGACGTAGATGTCGTCAGGACCCGGAAGGTAGTTGTACTCGGGAGCCCGAAGGAAGCCGAACCCGTCCGGTAGGCACTCGAGCACCCCCTCGGAGAAGATCAGGCCGCTCTTTTCGGTCTGCGCCTGGAGGATTCCGAAGATCAGGTCCTGCTTGCGCAGCCCGGCGGCGTTGTCGACGCCGTAGTCCTTCGCGACCTTCATCAGGTCGGAAAGCTTCATCTCCTTGAGAATGCGGATGTCGACGGTCTCCCCGTTGGAGTCGGCGGTGCGGCGCGCGGCGGCCTTCTCGGGCTTCTCCGGCTTCTCTTCCTCGGCGGGGGCATCGACCTTCTCGGGCTTGTCGCTCTTCTCGCTCTTCTCGGCGGGCTGCTTCTCACCCTTCTCGGGTTTCGCGGACGGCTCGGCGGATGCATCCGCCGCCGGGGCTTTTTCCTTCTTCGCCCGGGGGGCGCGCTCCGGCTTTTCCTTCTCCGCCTTCGCGGGAGCCTCGGCCTCTCCGTTTTCGAGCTCGACTTCCTTGTCCAGATTTTCCATGTGATTCCTCCGCGACGCGGCGCGGACTCCTTGCTATGAGTTCTGTTCCGCGCGGGCCGCTTCGAGAGCGGCGCCGATTGCACTCCAGATTTCGGGTACGCCTTTGCGATTCATCTTCGAGAATCCGATCAGATCGCCGGAAGGGAGGCCCGCCACCGCGGCGATCTCTTTCCGGCTCCTGGCCATTTCGTTGCCCGAGAGCTTGTCCGTCTTCGTCAGGATCGCCGCCCACGGCGACCCCCGCTCGATCATCCAGTCGCGGATCTGAAGGTCCTGGTCCGACGGGGTCCGCCGCGCGTCGAGCAGGAGGAAAAGCAGTTTCAGCTCCTGGGTCGACTCGAGGTACGTCCGGATCAGATCCCCCCACGATGCCGTGATCTCCCGCGGCACCTTCGCGTATCCGTACCCCGGAAGATCGACCAGATAGAACCGCTCGTTCACCAGGTAGAACTGAATCGCCTGGGTTTTCCCCGGGGTCTGGGAGACTCGCGCGAGCCCCTTTCTCCCGATGAGCGAATTGATCAGGGTCGACTTGCCGACGTTCGAGCGGCCGATCATCGCAACCTGAGGCCTGCGGTCACGCGGCAGGTCTTCCGGCTTGTAGACGGCGCGGGCGAAAGAAACAGTACGGATGTCCAAACCTGTCGTTTTCCAATGAACTTGTTCGGGATTGTTGACTGAGGGACCGGGAAGCAGTCCGGGGAGCGATATCAGTGGGAATGGCGGATCCGCCAACCCCATTCTTGCACAACTCGCGATTCCGTGCAGCTTCCGGGGGGGGGGGCGGGGGGGCCCGCCGCCTCCGGAAGTCGGGTCAGTGCGTTACCGAGCCCTCACCGATGGTCTTGCCCGGATCGGGGAGCGCCTCCTTGGCTGAGAGTGGAAGGATCGTGCCATCGAGCGCGACCGTGACCACCTCGTCCATCGACTCCACCAGGTGGAACTCCATCTTCTCGCGAACGTCGGCGGGGATCTCCTCGAGGTCCCGCTCGTTCTCCTTCGGGAGAATGATGACCGTCAGCCCAGCGCGCGAGGCGGCGAGGATCTTGTCCTTCACTCCGCCGACCGGCAGGACTTTCCCGCGCAAGGTGATCTCGCCGGTCATGGCGACCTCCCGATGGATCGGGATGCGGGTGACGGCCGACAGCAGCGCGGTGGCCATCGTGATGCCGGCCGAGGGGCCGTCCTTCGGGATCGCCCCCTCGGGGACATGGATGTGGATGTCGATCTTGTCGTGGAAGTCGGCGTCGAGTCCGAACATCTCGGCGCGTGAGCGGACGTACGAGAGCGCGGCGCGGGCCGACTCCTGCATGACGTCGCCCAGCTTGCCGGTGAGGGTGAGGTTTCCCTTCCCTTTCGACAGCGCGACCTCGGTGTGGAGGATCTCCCCTCCCACTTCGGTCCAGGCGAGGCCGGTCGAGACGCCGATCTCGCTCTGCTCTTCGAGCTTGTGCTTGCGGAAGCGCGGCTTGCCGAGGAGCTCGCGGACCTTCTCGGCGGTCACTTCGTAGGCCAGCTGATCCCCTTCCTTGAGGATCATCCTGGCGATCTTGCGGCAGACCGAACCGATCTCGCGCTCGAGGCTCCGGACGCCCGCTTCGCGCGTGTACGACTGGATGATCTCCTCGAGGGCCTCGTCGGTGAACTGGACCTTCTCATCGCTCAGCCCGTGCTCGGTCAGCTGCTTCGGGACGAGGAACTGGCGCCCGATCGAGAGCTTCTCGACGTGCGTGTAGCCGGAGAGCTGGATGATCTCCATCCGGTCTTTGAGGGGAGCCGGGATGGTGTGGACGACGTTGGCCGTGGCGATGAACATGACCTTCGACAGGTCGTACTCGACGTCGAGGTAGTGATCGGTGAAGGCGTTGTTCTGCTCGGGGTCGAGAACCTCGAGCAGGGCGGCCGAGGGGTCGCCCCGGAAGTCCATCGACATCTTGTCGACCTCGTCGAGGAGGAAGACCGGATTGATGGTCGCGGCCTTTTTCATCCGCTGGATGATCTGGCCGGGGAAGGCTCCGATGTAGGTGCGGCGATGGCCGCGGATCTCGGCCTCGTCACGGACGCCGCCGAGGGAGAGGCGGACGAAGTTGCGTCCCGTGGCGCGGGCGATCGACTTGGCGAGCGAGGTCTTGCCGACTCCCGGGGGGCCGACGAAGCAGAGGATGGTCCCCTTGGGCGACTTGACGAGCTGGCGAACGGCGAGGAACTCGAGGATGCGCTCCTTGATTTTGTCGAGCCCGTAGTGGTCCTCGTTGAGGATCTTCTCGGCGAGCTCGATGTCCTTGATCTCGCGGGATGCTTTCTTCCAGGGAACGGACACGAGCCACTCGATGTAATTGCGGGATACGGTGGCCTCGGCGGAAACGCCGGGCATCGCCTCGAGCCGCTTGAGCTCCTGAAGGGCCTTCTCCTTGACTTCCTTCGGCATGGAGGCGGCTTCGATCTTCTGCTTGAGCTCCTCGACCTCGTCGCTGCGGTCGTCCTTACGGCCGAGCTCCTGATGGATCGCCTTGATCTTCTCGTTGAGGTAATACTCTTTCTGGGCGCGCTCCATCTGCTTCTTGACCTTGGAGTTGATGCGCTTGTCGATGTTGATCTTCTCGATCTCGATCTCCAGGAAGTCCTGCAGCTTGCGCAGTCTCTCGTAGGCGCTGGCCGTCTCGAGGAGCTGCTGCTTCTCGGCGGTCGTGATCAGCAGATGCGAAGCGAGAGCGTCCGCGAACTTCTCCGGGTCCTCGAGCTTGAGCGTCGACATCACGCCCTCGAAGGCGAGGTGGTGCGACATCTTGGCGTACTGCTCGAACAGCTCGACGAGCCGAGTGATGTAGTCCTGGATCTCGTCGGTGAGTGGGTAGGAGCCTTCCAGGGGACGGACGTCGGCGACCGTGTAGCCGTCGAGCTCGCGGGTCGCGACGATCTCGGCGCGGCCGAGCCCCTCGACCATGACCTTCACGTTCTGGTTCGGGAGACGGAGGTTCTGGACGACGGTGGCGATGACGCCGATCTGGTAGATCTCATCGAGCTTCGGGTCGTCGACCTTCGGATCGCGCTGGGTGGCGAGAAAGATCTTCTTCTCGGTCGTGGAGAGCGTCGCCTCGAGGGCGAGGATCGACCCTTTCCGCCCGACGACGAACGGCGCCATCATGGACGGAAACACCACCATGTCGCGCAGGGGGACGAGCGGGAGATCGGTCAATACGTTTTGGTTGGCCATAAGGGATCGAATAGAACATCAGGCCCCCACGGGGGCCTGCGGGTCATGAAAACTCTTCGAACGAGGACGAGATCCGGGACGGGCGAATCAGCCCGCCTTTCTGAACATCGTGATCGGCTGACTGCGGTTTGCGACCACTTCCTTCGTGATCACGCATTCCGAAATCGCGTTCTGCGAGGGGACCGTGTACATCACCTCGAGCATCAGCTCCTCGATGATGATCTTGAGTCCCCGCGCTCCGACGTTTCTCTTGAGCGCTTCGTCGGCGATCGCTTCGAGCGCATCTTCCTCGAAGTTCAGCGTGACGTTTTCGAATCCCATCATCGTCTGGTACTGCCGGACGAGTGAGTTCTTCGGCTCCTTGAGGATCTCGATGAGGGTACCGCGATCGAGCTCGTCCAGGGTCGCGACGACGGGCAGCCGTCCCACGAACTCCGGGATCAGCCCGAACTTGATCAGATCTTCCGGATGCACCTGGGTGAGCAGCTCGCTCACCCGGCGTTCCTTCTTCCCCTG
>JBHEOL010000268.1:0-4069 GCA_046261635.1 Thermoanaerobaculia bacterium
GTCGTAGTAAAAGGCGATCAGGAGGTAAGAGCAGAGCCCCACGCCTTCCCACCCGAGGAAGATGAAGAGGTAGCTGCTTCCGAGGACGAGGATCAGCATCGCCGCCATGAACAGGTTCAGGTAGGCGAAGTAGCGGGCGAAGCCCTCCTCGTGCGCCATGTAGCCGACCGAGTAGAGGTGGATCAGCGAACCGACCCAGGCGACCGTCAGCATCATGACGATCGAGAGGGGATCGAGCTGGAAGGCGAAGTCGACGGCGATCTTGCCCGAGGAAAACCAGGTGTAGACCACGTCGAGGTGCCGCTCGCCGTGGGAGTAGCGGCCGAGATACTCGAACGTCGCGATGGTCGCCAGGATGGCCGAGGTGAACGACGCGGCGGGGCCGACGATCTTGACGAAGCCGCGGCCGGCCCGCTCGCCGAGAAGGCCGTTGAGCAGGAACCCGATGAACGGGATGAGGGGGATGAGTACCAGTTTGTCCAGCATGCAGTCACGGTGGTGACCGCCCCGCTGGCGGCCACCCGACCTCTCCTCGCTCCTTCACGGCAGGAAACGGGGAGATGTCTCTCCGCGCCTGCCGCGTCAATTCTTCCTGCGCGCCCGCTCCTGCCAGTCTTCCGACGAGGCGGGGTCGAGCTCGAACCGATTCTTGTCCCGGTCCCGTTCCTTCTCTCCGACTCGCAGCGGTTCGTCATCGGCGTACTGAATGCCCATGGCGGCCGCTACCTTCTCGGTGTCGTCCTGACCCGGGGTCGGAGCGCTTCCGGTAACGGTTTCCTCACCGCCCCCCTCAGCGTCCTCCCATCGGGCGTCGATGTCGCCCGCCGAGAGGGACGGATCGGTGGAGTGGTGCTCGCGCAACCGCTCGGCGAGCTCCGCGGAGCCCGCTTCGATGTCGACGGTCGGGGGCTGGATCCTGTCGTCGATCCCATTCCCGTCGCGGTCGCGCTTTTCCGTTTCTTCCCAGTTGCTCAGTCGATCGGTCTTGTCCATTGCAGTTCCTCCGTTCTGTGGAGAGAATTGCGACGATCGTGCCGTCCAGGGCCATTTCCAACCCGTTGACGCGCATCGACTTGTTTCGACCGGAGCTGCCGGGATTCAAAGAGCGTCCGACCCTCTCCCGGAGGGGCGGCGTGTTACCAGTGCATCAGGTTCGCTTCATCGACGTCGATCGTCTCGCGGTGGCGGAACAGGGCGATGAAGATCGCCAGCCCCACGGCCGCCTCGGCGGCCGCGATGGCCATGATGAAGAAGACGAAAATCAGCCCGTGGGTCGAGGCCCACTCGCGGGCGAAGGTGATGAAAGTCAGGTTGACGGCGTTCACCATGAGCTCGATCGACATGAACATCGTGATGCCGTTGCGGCGCGTCAGGACGCCGACGACTCCGATGGTGAACAGCACGGCGCTGAGGATGAGGAACCAGGTGGCCGGAATCATCGCGCGGCTCCCTTCGACTCGTCGTCCGGAGCTGCGCCCGGGATGGCGGCGATCGGGGGATTGGTCCGATCCCGCTGGGTGATCACCAGCGCGCCGACGATGGCCGCGAGCAGGAGGATCGAGACCATCTCGAATGGGAAGATGTACGACTCGAACAGCCTGAACCCGATGGAGCGGACGTCGCTGAGGTAGAGGACGGCCACGTCGGCCTCGATGAAGACGCTCTTGAGGATGAAATAGATGAGGGTGAAGCCGAGAGCAACGGGGGCCACGATCCCGAGAAAGCGCTGGATGGGGCGGGTGGTCTGCTCTTCCTCATGCTGGAGATTCAGGAGCATGATCACGAACAGGAACAGCACCATGATGGCGCCGGCATAGACGATCACCTGCAGCGCCGCCATGAACGGTGCGTCGAGCAGCACGTACATTACCGCCAGCGCGAAGAAGGAGACCACGAGCGAGATCGCCCCCACGACCGGGTTCCTGTGCAGGACCACGGCGAGGGCGCCAATCACCGCGACGGCCGCGAAGAGAAAGAAGATTGCGAACTCGAGCACGTCAGATCCACCCCAGTGCGATGAGCACTGCAACGATCAGGATGTTGAGGAACGCCAGCGGGAGGAACACCTTCCAGCCGAGCCTCATGAGGAAGTCGTAGGTGAGCCGGGGAATCGTCCAGCGTACCCAGACGAAGATGAACATCACCACCGTGACCTTGAGGAGGAAGGCGAGCGCCGAGAGCACGAACCAGAGGAACGTGGCTTTCTCGTCCACCCATGGGATGTCCCATCCGCCGAAGAAGAGCGTCACGGTCAGGGCCGAGATCGTTCCCATCGCCATGTACTCGGACATGAAGAACATCGCGAACTTCATCGACGAGTACTCGGTGTGGTAACCCGCGACGAGCTCGGCTTCCGCCTCGGCGAAGTCGAACGGGAGGCGGTTGGTCTCGGCGAACGTAGCCACGTAGAAGACGATGAACCCGATGAACATCGGGAAGACGTTCCAGGCCGGAATCTTCAGCCACTCGATGCCGAACAGCACGAAGTAGCCCGTCTGCCGGTAGACGACGTCCGTGAGCTGAAGCGAGCCCGCGCTCATGAGCACGCCGATGGCGGCCAGCGTGAGGGCGAGCTCGTAGGAGATCATCTGGGCCGAGGCGCGGATGCCTCCCATCAGGGAGAACTTGTTGTTCGTGGACCATCCCGCGATCGCCAGCCCGTACACCGCGAGCGACGCGAGGGCGAAGATGAAGAGGATCCCGATCGAGACGTCCGCGATGATCGGCTCGAACATGCGTCCGCCTTCGAACATCGTCCGACCGAACACCGTCATTTCCGGGATCACGAACGAGCGTCCGAACGGGACGACGGCGACCGTGGTGACGGCCGGGATGAGTCCGAACACCGGCGCAAGGGTGAAGAGCCAGCGATTGGACTGCTGCGGGACGACGTCTTCCTTCATGACGAACTTGAGCGCGTCCGCAATGGCCTGAAGCAGCCCCAGAGGGCCGACCCGGTTCGGCCCGGGACGGTCCTGGATCAGCGCGCTGCCGCGCCGCTCGACCCACACCCACACGGGAGTGATCGAAAGCACGATCGACAGGACGAGCGCGATCTTGACGATGGTCAGGACGATGTCTGTTGTGTCGAAAGCCATAGTGAGGCGACTCTCAGGCGCCCTCGCCGGAGGTGACGCCGAACCCTTCACCCTCGTTCCACTGGAGGTTCCGGAACGCGGGGAGCTCATTTCTCATCTGGTCGAAGGTCTCGCCGGCACCGGTCTGGCCGAACTCCGGTCCGGCACCGATCCTGGCCCCGAGGCGGCGGAAAATCTCGCTATCCTCGAGCGCTTCGCCCTTCGGCGCGTAAGCGCGCGCGATGCGCTGCACGCGACCCTGCAGGTTGGTCCAGGTTCCGCTCTTCTCGGCGAAGATCGCCGAGGGGAGCACCACGTCCGCGACTTCCGCCAGGGGATGCTCGGCCGTGGCCTGAACGACGAGGAAGCGCGCCTTCCGGAGCCGGGCCACGACTTCCGGCTCGGCAGACCGCGCGCTGAATCCCGCGTCGGAGACCCAGAGGAAATCGATCCCGTCGGCTCCCTCGTCGATCAGTTTCGCGAGGGGGTGGCCGCCCGGCTCGATGCCGACGTTGCGGACCCCGCGGTAATTCGGGCCCGCCTGAGTCCCTTCGAGCCACGCGTCGCGCGACTTCATCGGGATCGGGCCGATCGGGTCGACCATGACGTCCACGGCCCCCGAGCCGAGGTGATCCTTGAAGAGCTTACGGAACAGCCACGCCTCTTCGTTGGTCATCTGGGCCGATGCGATGGCCGCGATCTTTCCGCCCGGAACGTCCCGGAGATGGGTCTCGATCTCCTCGAGCGCCTCGTCCCATGTGGCCACGCCGAGCCAGTCGTCGCGGCGGACCCGGGGAACGACGACCCGGTCCACCTCGTACCGCTCGTGTGAGAAGCGGCCGTAGTCGCAGAGCCAGAAGTCGTTGACCTCCGGGTTCACCCGCGGCTTGTAGCGGTAGATTTTTCCCTGCCGGTGCTCGATGAAAATGCTGCAGCCGACGTCGCAGCCGTTGCAGAGCGACTCGGTCTGGGCGAGATTCCAGACACGGGAC
>JBHEOL010000269.1:0-11050 GCA_046261635.1 Thermoanaerobaculia bacterium
GGGCCTTCTCGCCGTCGTCGTCCCGGTCGTCGTCGGTCTCTACAGCGTCGAGGCGCTCGGCGGCCTCCTCGCCGGCGTCACCGTGACCGGCGTCCTGATGGCGATCTTCATGGCCAACGCGGGCGGCGCCTGGGACAACGCGAAGAAGCACATCGAAGCGGGCGCTCACGGCGGCAAGGGCTCGGAGGCTCACAAGGCCGCGGTCGTCGGAGACACGGTCGGCGATCCGTTCAAGGACACTTCCGGCCCCAGCCTCAACATCCTGATCAAGCTGATGTCGGTCGTGGCGCTCGTCGCCGCGCCGCTCTTCATGTAG
The DNA here is from genome assembly GCA_046261635.1 of Thermoanaerobaculia bacterium. Lineage (GTDB taxonomy): Bacteria > Acidobacteriota > Thermoanaerobaculia > Gp7-AA8 > Gp7-AA8 > JBHEPS01. The sequence goes on from JBHEOL010000269.1 coordinate 317, forward strand.
CATCCGATCGAAAAGCAGCAGAGAACATTCGGGCGGCCGCGAGGCCGCCCGAATCGTATGCAGCTCAAGAGTATGTGGCCGGGGCTTTCCAGCCCCGGCTGCCCGTGCCACGAAGCGGAGAGTCGGAGTCGGCAGGAACCGCGGTTCTCGCGCCGCTCTGCAGGCTCCCGCGGTGTCACGAAGCCGGGGCTGGAAAGCCCCGGCCCACCTGGAAAGCCCCGGCCGCGGTTTCTTATCCCGATATCACCGTTTCGGGTTGAGGAGCCTCGCTCTCGATGCGCATCCGGTAGAACGAGCGCCAGATGAAGACGAGGGCGATGGCGAAGAACACGGCGGAGAGAATGTGGGTCAGTTGCTCCTGGCCCCGGAGAACCATCTGAACCGCCAGCTCGACGGCGAGAAGGCCGAAGAGGGTGGTGAACTTGATGATCGGGTTCATGGCCACCGAGGAGGTGTCCTTGAACGGATCGCCGACCGTGTCCCCGACGATCGTCGCCGCGTGAAGGGGCGTTCCCCTCTCCTTGAGATGAACCTCGACGATCTTCTTCGCGTTGTCCCAGGCGCCACCGGCGTTGGCCATGAAGATGGCCTGGAACAGGCCGAACAGCGCGATCGAGATGAGATAGCCGATGAAGAAGAACGGCTCGAAACAGGCGAACGAGAGAGTGATGAAGAAGACCGTGAGGAAGATGTTGAACATCCCCTTCTGCGCGTACTGGGTGCAGATCTCGACGACCCTCTTGGAGTCTTCGACCGAGGCGCGGACGGCCGCGTCGTCGAGCCGGATGTTCTTCCGGATGAACTCGACGGCGCGGTAGGCGCCGGTAACGACGGCCTGGGTGGAGGCGCCGGTGAACCAGTAGATGACCGAGCCGCCCATGATGAGGCCGAGAAGGAACGGGGGGTGAAGCAGGGAGAGCTTCTCGATGCCGACGGTGAGCCCTCCGGTGAGCATGACGATGATGGAGAAGATCATCGTGGTCGAGCCGACGACGGCGGTGCCGATGAGCACGGGCTTGGCGGTCGCCTTGAACGTGTTGCCGGCCCCGTCGTTGGCTTCGAGATAGTCCTTTGCCTTCTCCAGCTTCGGCTCGAATCCGAAGTCGCGCTGGATCTCTTCCTTCAGGTTCGGGCGGCTCTCGATCATCGAGAGCTCGAACACGGATTGCGCGTTGTCGGTGACGGGCCCGTAGGAGTCGACGGCGATCGTGACCGGGCCCATGCCGAGGAAACCGAAGGCGACCAGGCCGAAGGCGAAGACCGCCGGAGCGAGCATCAGATCCGGTTCGAGGGTTCCGGCGACCAGTGCCGCGATGCCCATGAGGAAAGTGATGGTGAGCCCCATCCAGAACGCGCTGAAGTTGCCGGCGACGAAGCCCGAAAGGACGTTGAGCGAGGGACCGCCTTCGCGCGAGGCGGTGACGACCTCTTTCACGTGACTCGATTCGGTCGAGGTGAAGATCTTGACGATCTCGGGAATGATGGCGCCGGCCAGGGTTCCGCAGGTGATGATGGTCGAAAGCTTCCACCATGCCGAGGGGTCACCGCCGAGCGAGGGAATGAGGACGGCGGAGGCGGCGTACGTCACCGCGACCGAGAGGATCGAGGTGATCCAGACGAGCGTGGTCAGCGGAGTCTCGAAGTTCATCCAGTCGACCGTGCTGTAGCGGGCTGTGGCGATCGCGTCGTTGATCGCGTAGGAGACGCCCGAGGTGATGACCATCAGGACACGCATCACGAAGATCCAGACCAGAAGCTGAACCTGCACGGTCGGATCGTCGACGGCGAGGAGGATGAAGGTGATCAGCGCGACGCCCGTGACCCCATAGGTCTCGAACCCGTCGGCGGTCGGTCCCACCGAGTCGCCCGCGTTGTCGCCCGTGCAGTCCGCGATGACTCCCGGGTTCCGGACGTCGTCCTCCTTGATGAAGAAGACGATCTTCATCAGGTCCGACCCGATGTCGGCGATCTTGGTGAAAATACCGCCCGCGATGCGAAGCGCTGCCGCTCCGAGAGACTCACCAATCGCGAATCCGATGAAGCAGGGACCGGCGTACTCGCGCGGGACGAACAGCAGGATGAACAGCATGATCAGCAGCTCGACCGAGATCAGAAGCATCCCGATCGACATCCCGGCCTTGAGCGGAATTGCATAGGTGAGAAACGGCTTGCCGCGCAGCGAGGCGAACGCCGCGCGCGAGTTCGCGAACGTGTTGATCCGGATCCCGAACCACGCCACCCCGTAACTTCCGGCGATCCCGACCAGCGAGAACAGCAGGATGACCGCGACTCGCTCGGCCGGAAAATCCCGCAGCCACCCGAAGTAGACGAGCATGATCGTCCCGATGAACAGCTCGAGGATCAGGATGAACTTTCCCTGCGTGATCAGGTACGTCTTGCACGTCTCGTAGATCAGCTCCGAGATCTCCCGCATCGACTCGTGGACCGGAAGGTTCTTGAGCCGCGAGTACATCACGATCCCGAATCCCAGGCCGCCCAGGCAGACCAGCAGGCCCCAGAGAAGCAGATCGTGCCCCGAGATCCCACCGAGAAACTGGACCGCATCGAGGTCGGGAAGGATCAGTTCCGCTTCGCTCCGGTGCTCGACCGGGTGGGGAGCGGGGGCTGCCGTCTGCAGGGCGGTCGTCGACGGAAGATCCTGGGCGAGGAGGGGAGAGAGTCCAGCAGAGAAAAACAGGAATGCGAAAGCCGGAATCACCAGGCGAGCGAGGTGGGAAAGCAAAGTTCCTCCGAGGCGCGTTGGAAACGCGCGAATTGGATTGCGGATTCAGACCGGGCGGTCACGGATTGTGGAGTTCGCCGCGCTCGGACCGGAGCGGAGGCGAAGCGACCGGATTGTAGCAGGGAGGAGGCGAGGCAAACGAGGCGAAAAAAATGAGGGCAGCCTGGCGGCTGCCCTCGCAATGCGTGCTGCTGGAGTCGATCTTACTCGGTCGGGTCGGCCTTGATGTAGACCTGGACCCGGCGATTCAGCTGCCGCCCATCGGCCGTCGTGTTCGACGCGACCGGGCGCGATTCGCCGTAGCCGTACGCCATGACCCGGTTCGACGGCACTTCCTGGCCGATCAGGTAGTTCTTCACGGCAGCAGCTCGCTGCTCGGACAGACTCTGGTTGTAGGCATCGGTGCCCACCGAGTCCGTGTGACCCGCGACCGAGACCGACTGGTCCGGATAGCGGGCCAGAACGGACGCGAGCTCCTGGAGCGTGTCCCGCGAGGTGGTGCGCAGCGCCGACGAGTCGAAATCGAACAGGATGTCGTTGCGCAGATTCACGTTCAGCGAGTCTTCCGAGGGTCGCTCGACCTCGATCCCCTCGATCTGCTCGAGCTCGGCCTGCTGGCGGTCCATCCGCCGTCCGACCGCGGCTCCAATGACCCCGCCCACCACACCGCCGATGACGGCCCCGGTGCGCGGGTTGTCCGACTGGTTTCCAATGACCGCTCCCGCGGCTGCACCGGCAGCGGCTCCGGCGGCGGTGCCCTGCTTGGTGCGGCGGTTCGGATCATCCGCGCTGATGCAAGCGAATGCGAACAGCGTCACGAACATGACTAGTAAAAGCTTCTTCATTGACGTACTCCTCCGTAGGTTCTCGGATGTGAGTAGTACAAGGGCTGTGCCACAAGTAAAGGCAGAAGGCAGAAGGCAGAAGTGAAGATCCGCAGATGAGTGCGGCACAAGTAAAGGCAGAAGGCAGAAGGCAGAAGGCAGAAGGCAGAAGTGAAACCCTGCAGATGAGTGCGGTTGTCGCGGAAGCGACAAAAAAGGCAGAAGGCGGGGGGAGCGCCTTCTGCCTTTGCTCTTACTTCTGCCTTCTGCCTTCTGCCTTCCGACTTCTGCCTTGCTTCTAGCCGTTGGCGCGGACCTTCAGTTCCACCCTCCGGTTCTGCTGGCGTCCGTTCGCCGTGGCGTTCGAGGCGCGGGGCATCGACTCGCCGTAGGCGACCGTGTCGAGCCTGCTTCCCGGGACGCCGAGGTTCTCGAGGTGAATCGCGACCGAGTCGGCCCGGCGCTGCGAGAGGCGGTAGTTGTAGGCGTCCGACCCGGTCGAGTCGGCGTGCCCTTCCACCGCGATCACCGTGTCGCCGTAGCTGCGGGGACTCGCCCGCGTAGTACCGGCCGGTCGCCGGTTCTATACTCACTTCCGCCTTCCCCTACCGCAACCGAAGTGCCATGGGGCGGTGCGGTCGGATCGGCGATGGTAAGTCCGGCGTTGCGGCGCACGGGCGGGGGAGGAGGAGGGCGATCGAACGCCAAGGAGAGTCCCTGTTGACCTGGATGCGCAAGCGACTGGAACGAAGTGAGTTGACCTTCGAGGAATTCGTCGGTCTCGCACTGTATGATTCTGATTTTGGCTACTACGCGGCCCCGAAAAGCGGCCTCGATTACGCGACGTCGGTCGATCTTTCCCCCGTTTTTCCGTTCGCGCTCGCCCGTTTCGCCGGGCGCTTTCTGGCCGCCGCCGGCGACGAAGTGTGCTCTGTTGTGGACATCGGTTGCGGCGACGGCTCGCTTCTCGCCGGAATCCGCGACCATCTCCCCGAATCGCTCCTTCCGAGGGTCCGGCTGATCGGGATCGATCGCAGCGCGGGGCGGCTTCGCCCGGAGCACGCCTCCGATTCGTCGCTTCATTTCACGGGGTCGATCGAGGCGATCGACCCCGCGCGACCGGCCCTGGTTTTCAGCAACGAGTTGTTCGACGCTTTTCCCTTCGCCAGGCTGGTGAAGAGAGAAGAGGAACTGCGGGAGCTGACGGTCAGGGTCGACCGGGGAGAGCTCGCGTGGGGGGAGCGGCCGGCACGCGAGGAGTACGTTCACTACTTCTCCACGCGCGGGATCGAGCTCGAGGTCGGGCAGTTTGCCGACATCTCGCTCGAATGGGGAGGGTTCTACGGGGAGCTCGCGGGGAGGATCGAACGGGGGGCGATCGTCACGATCGACTACGGCTTCCCGCAGGAGAAGCTCTTCGACGTTCGGGTCCGCCGTTACGGGACCGCCGTGGCCTTCCACCGCCACCGGCTGAACCGAGACCTTCTGGCGAACCCGGGAGAGCAGGATCTGACGGCGCACATCAACTTCACCGATCTGGAGAGGCGAGGAGAGGCGCAGGGGTGGGAGACGATCGGATTCGAGCGGCAGGCCCGGTTTCTCCTCGAGAACGGGGCCGCGGACCACCCGCTGCTGGCGCCCCGGGAGTCGGTGGAGCCCGCGAGCCCGGAGGGGGCGGTGGAGCTCGCGGCGATGCGCGATGCCGCGCGCCGTCTCCTCCTCCCGGACGGCATTGGGGACGAGATGAGGGTGCTGATTCAGACCCGCGGAATCGCTCTGGAGGGCTGATAACGAAATCAGATTTCTGAAAAAAAGTCTATGACAGCGCGCCTTTGACAGGGGGGTAGGGAGTTCTACAATGGGCGCCGGCGTCAAGCACCGGGCGTCGCAGGCACGAGATGTCGAGTTATCTAATTATCCTCATTGCGTTGATCATCGTGATCTCGTTTCCGGTGATTACGCTGTTCCTCATCCCCCCGCTGGTCCGGGCGTCCAGGGCATCCAAGGTCAAGCTCGAGCCGTACGAGTGCGGAAATCCGGTAACCTCGACCGCTTTCGACACGAAGTTCTCGGTTCGGTACTTTCTCATCGCCGTCCTCTTCATCATCTTCGACGTCGAGACGATTTTCCTCTTCCCCTGGGCGATCCGGTTCAAAGTTCTCGGCTGGTTCGGCTTCATCGAGATGGCCGTGTTCATCGGGATCCTGTTGATCGGATATTTCTACGCCTGGAAGCGGGACGTTCTCACATGGGTCTGATCGAAAACAGATTCGATCCCAACATTCTCACGACATCGGTCGATCGCATTTTCAATTGGGCGAGAAAGTCCTCGCTCTGGCCGATGCAGTTCGGACTCGCCTGCTGCGCGATCGAGATGATGGCCGTGCTCGACCCGCGCTACGACCTTTCGCGCTTCGGCGCCGAGGTCTTCCGGTCCACTCCTCGTCAGAGCGATCTGATGATCGTGGCCGGGACGGTGACCGAGAAAATGGCGCCGATCGTCAAGCGGCTGTACGACCAGATGCCCGACCCGAAATGGGTCATCGCAATGGGATCGTGCGCCACCTGCGGCGGCCCTTACGACACCTACGCGGTCACCCAGGGCGTGGACCGGCTCATCCCGGTCGACGTCTACGTTCCCGGCTGCCCGCCCCGCCCCGAGGCGCTCATCTGGGGGCTGATGGAGCTCCAGAAGAAGATCGATCAGATGCACGTCATCCGCAAGGGCGGCGCGGCCTACGATTTCGCGAGGCAGTCCGTCCGCGCGGGGGAGCGCCCGATGCACGAGGGACCCGCCCTCCGCGCGGAGCAGGCAGCTCTCGTTCCGGCCGAACCCGCCGAGACTCCGGTCGAGCGAGCTCCTGAGCCAGTCGCGGCGCCAGTCGCTGCGCCGGTTGCGGCTTCCGTCGCGGTCGCCGAGCCCCCTGTGGCCAGCGTCGAACCGCTTTCGGCACCCGAGCCTCCCCCGGTCCCGGCGCCCGCCGCGGTCGCGGCCGTCGAGACGACGGGTGCTTCCTCCGAAGTCTCGTTCCACGACGAATCGCTCAGTCTCGCCGAGCGGATGAAGCTCGCCGAGGGGATGAGCCTCGAGAAGAAACTGTTCGCCGCGATGGCGCAGACCGATTGCGGCGCGTGCGGATGGGACTGTGAGGGTTACGCGAACGCCCTCGCCACCGGCGAGGAAAAAGACATTTCACTCTGCGTCCCCGGAGAGTCCGAGACGCTGGATACCCTGCAAGCTCTGATGAAAGAGGGCGGGCGCGAGTACGAAGGCGCCTGATCCCTGGGATAGCTCCGGCCTTCCCGGGCCGGCGGAACCTGGATCGTCTCGATGGCAGAAGAAACCAATCCTCCTCAGGCGGCGGGCAAAACCGCTCCGGTGACCCGGACGGCCGACGAGATCCTCGCGGATCAGGCCGTCGCTGCCGCCGTTCAGCCGCTGCGTGACGCGATCCTCGAGGCGAGCGAGTTCGCCGGCGAGATCACGCTCGTGGTCGAGCGCCGCCGGGTCCGCGAGGTCGCCGCGAGCTTCAAGAGCGCGGGTTACACTTATCTCGTCGATCTGACCGGGGTCGACTACTCGGCCTATCCCGGGTACTCGGGCGACCTGCGGTTCGGAGTCGTCTATCACCTCTATTCCTTCGAGAAGAACCTCAGGATCCGCCTCAAGGTCCGCGTCGCCGACGGGGTGAAAGTGCCCTCCGTCACACCCGTGTGGAAGACCGCGAACTGGTGTGAGCGCGAGACCTATGACATGTTCGGAATCCTCTTCGAGGGGCACCCCAATCTCGAGCGAATTCTCATGTGGGACGAGTTCAATGGACATCCTCTGCGGAAGGACTTTCCTCTCCGCGGCATCGATACCGGCGCGCGGATCTACCCGGAGGTCTTCCCTCCCGGAGGCGGGCCGAAAGCCGGCTCGACCGGCAAGGAGCCGGACGATGTGAACCTGTGGGAAGACGAGTGGACCGCCTTCGGGGTCTCTCCCGTTGCCCAGCCAGCTCCGCCGCCGAAGAAAAAGGCCCTTCCTCCCGCAAAACCCATGGCGGAGAAGCCCGCGGCCGAGAAACCGGCTCCGGCGCCCGCCGCGGCGAAGCCTGCTGCTGCCGTTCCGTCGGCCGAGCCGGCGGTTGCCGCTCCGGCCACCCCGCCCCCGGCCGCCGCTCCGGAAGCTCCCGCGGTCACCGGCGTCTCGGCTCCCGAAGCGCCGTGGCACGACGAGACGCTCAGCATCGAAGAGCGCCTGGTCCTGGCGAAAGGGAAGGGGCTGAAGGCGGAGGCTTTCGCCGCCATGGCCCAGACCGACTGCGGCGCGTGCGGATGGGACTGTGAAGGGTACGGCGAGGCGCTCGCCACGGGCGAGACCGACGACATCACTCTCTGCGTCCCCGGCGCCCCCGAGACCGAGGACGCTCTGAAGAAAATCATGGCGGAGGCCGGGAAGTCCCCCGGAGCTGACGAATGAGCACGCTCGATCCAGAAACGATGCTGAACGTGACGGAGATGGAGGTCAATTTCGGGCCTCAGCATCCGGCCACGCACGGCGTTCTCCGCGTGATCCTCAAGATCGACGGCGAGCGGGTCATCGACGCCAAGCCGGTCATCGGCTACCTGCACCGCGGAACCGAGAAGCTGTTCGAGAACATGAACTACCCGCAGTGCGTCCCGCACACGGACCGGATGGACTACGTCGCGGCGGCGACCAACAACCTCGGCTACGTCGAGGCGATCGAGAAGCTGATGGGGATCACCGATCAGATCCCGCGCCGCGCCCAGATCATCCGGGTCATGCTCGCCGAGCTCCAGCGCATCTCATCCCACCTGCTTTGGCTCGCCACGCACGCGATCGACCTCGGGGCCATGACCCCGTTCTTCTACACCTTCCGCGAGCGGGAAGAGGTCCTCGATCTGTTCGAGCAGTACTGCGGGGCGCGTCTGACTCTCAACTGCATGAAGATCGGCGGGCAGCCGTACGACATCGACGAGACGTGGCTCGAGCAGCTCGCGAAATTCCTCTCGACGTTCGACGCGGCCGTGGGTGAGTACGAAGCGCTGCTCACGAACAATCGCATCTGGAAGCGCCGCACGGTCGGCATCGGCGTCATCTCGCCCGAAGAGGCGATCGACTGGGGCCTGACCGGCCCCCCGCTGCGCGGCTCCGGCGTCGACTGGGACATCCGCAAGGCGCTTCCCTACGAGATCTACGGGGAGCTCGACTTCGAGGTCCCGCTCGGGCGGAACGGCGACACGTACGACCGCTATCTGATCCGGATGGAGGAGATGCGGCAGTCGGCCCGGATGCTCCGGCAGTGCATGGAGAAGGTGCGGGAAACTCCCGAGGGCGACCTGAAGGCGAAGATCTCCCGCGTGATCCGGCCCCCGGAGGGGGAGGTCTACCATGGAATCGAAGCGCCGAAAGGGGAGCTGGGCTATTACGTCGTGTCGGACGGGAAAAGCCAGGCCGCCTATCGGATCCACGTGAGGCCGCCCTCGTTCATCAACCTGCAGGCTCTTCCGGCGATGCTGCGTGGGCATCTGGTCTCGGACCTGGTCGCACTGATCGGAACGATCGACATCGTTCTCGGGGAGGTGGACCGGTGATCCAGACGATGCTTCTGATGGCCGTTCCGGCGGACGACCCGATGATGAACTGGCTGATCTGGCCGACGATCAAGTTCGTGATCGCGTTCGCGATCGTGATCACGGTGGTCGCGGCGTTCACGCTGGTCGAGCGGAAGGTGCTGGCCTACATCCAGGTGCGGCTCGGTCCGAACCGCGTCGGCCCGCACGGTCTGCTCCAGTTCGTCGCCGATCCGATCAAGCTTCTTCTCAAGGAAGACATCGTTCCCTCGGGCGCGCAGCGGGCGGCGTATTTCATCGCCCCGATGCTTCCGCTGATCCCGGCGATCACGGTGTTCGCGATCATCCCGCTCGGGCCGCCGCCGGCCTTCGAGATCACCTCGATCAACATCGGCATCCTTCTGGTGCTGGCTCTGACCTCGACGGGGGTCTACGGGATGATCCTGGGCGGATGGGCTTCGAACAACAAGTTCTCGCTGATGGGCGGGCTCCGCTCGGCGGCGCAGATGGTTTCGTACGAGGTGCCGTTCGCGCTCTCGATCATCGGCGTTCTGATGATCGTCGGGTCGCTCGACCTCGGGAAGATCGTCGCCTACCAGGAAGCCCATCTCTGGAACGTGATCCCGCAGTTCCTCGGGTTCTTCATCTTCCTCGTCGCGATGATCGCGGAGAACAACCGCGCGCCGTTCGATCTCCCGGAAGCCGAGTCCGAGCTCGTCGCCGGCTTCCACACCGAGTACTCGGGGATGAAGTTCGCGCTCTTTTTTCTCGCCGAGTACGCGGCCATGCTCGTCAACTCCTGCCTGGTCGTGATCCTGTTCTTCGGCGGCTGGACCCTCGGGATGGGCGGATGGGGGATCACGACCGCCGTCCTCCAGCAGTGGGGGTGGATCGGAGCGATTCTCGGCGGCCTGATCTTCTTCACGAAGGTCATGGTCTTCATGGTGATGTATCTGTTTCTCCGGGGAACCTTCCCGCGCTACCGGTTCGATCAGCTGATGGATCTCGGGTGGAAGTGGATGATTCCGCTGGCCCTGATCAACATCGCGGTGACCGGGATCGTGGTCCTCGCGCTCAACGGGGGAGGAGCCTGATGTACGTCGACCGGCCCAAAACCACATGGTCCCAGAAGTTCTTGCTGCTCGATCTGTTCGAGGGGCTCCGCGTCACGTGGAGGAACTTCTGGAGACCGAAAGTGACCGTCGAGTATCCGGAGCAGAGGCTCGAGCCGACAGAGCGCTTCCGCGGGATGTTCCGCTTCTCCTACGAGCGCTGCATCGCCTGCAAGCTCTGCGCGATGGCGTGCCCGATCGACATCATCTACATCGACGTCCATGACGAGCAGCAGGAAGTCGACGGAAAGAAGAAGAAGGTCAAGGTCCTCGACCGATTCGACATCGACGTGAAGCGGTGCATGTTCTGCGCGCTCTGCGAGGAGGCCTGCCCGACCACCCCGAAATCGATCTGGCTCACGACCAAGACCTACGAGCTTTCGACCTACGACCGCGGAGAGCTCTACTTCAACATGCAGGAGCTCGAGTACTGGACCGACAAGCCGGAGTTCCCGACGCTCGATCAGATCGCCGA
>JBHEOL010000301.1:0-10305 GCA_046261635.1 Thermoanaerobaculia bacterium
TCCTAGCCCCTAGCCCCCAGCCCCTAGTCCCTGCTTTTCAAACGCACACGGTCTCGATCAGGATCGCGCAGACTTCGTACGGGTCCATGTTGGCGGCCGGACGGCGGTCCTCGAAGTATCCCTTGCCGTTTCGCGCGGTCAGCATCGGGATGCGGATCGATGCGCCGCGGTCGCTCACGCCCCAGCGAAACATGTGCATCGGTGCAGTCTCGTGAAGGCCGGTGAGGCGCTCCTCGTTGTGCGCACCGTAGACCTTCATGTGGTCGTCGTGGCGCTGTTCGAGCTTCTTCATCGCCTCTTCCATGATCTTCATGCCGCCGTCTTCGCGCATCGACTTGATGGAGAAGTTGGTGTGTGCACCCGCGCCGTTCCAGTCGCCCTTCATCGGCTTCGGGTACAGAGTGGCGGCGACATTGAACTCCTCGCCGACCCGGTAGAGGAGCCAGCGAGCGATCCAGATCTCGTCGCCCACCTCGAGCGGCCCGAGGGGACCGATCTGGAACTCCCACTGCGCCGGCATGACTTCGGCGTTGGTTCCTTCGATGGCGAGTCCGGCACGGATGCACGCCTCGGTGTGCGCGTCGACGACTTCCCGGCCGTAGACCTCGTCCGTGCCCACCCCGCAGTAGTAACCGCCCTGCGGCGCCGGGAACCCGCGCTCGGGCCAGTTCAGCGGCTTGTTCCCCTCGAACAGCGTGTACTCCTGCTCGATCCCGAACCACGGCTCCTGCTCCCCGAACTTCTCGACCATCTCGCGCAGTCGCGCCCGCGTATTGCTCCAGTGAACCGTGCCGTCGGGGTTGAACACCTCGCACAGCACAAGGATGTCGTCTTCCCCGTGGAGAGGATCGCGGACGAAACTCACGGGCTTGAGCAGAAGGTCGCTGAAGTGGCCCTCGGCCTGATACGTGCTCGACCCGTCGAAACCCCACTCGGGGATATCCTCGAGCTTCTTGATCTTCCCATCGATGACCTTCGTCTTCGACCGGAGCTTGGCGGTCGGGCGCTGCCCGTCGATCCAGATGTACTCGGCTAAAATTTTACTCAATGCGTCTTCCTCCAGGCGCGGCAGATTCTCGAGTTGTATGGGGAGTGCGTTCAGAGCACGCCCTCGATTGTAACGCCTCTTGCGCGATTCGCGACCGGGCAGAAAAGTCGCTGGCTTCGATCAGCTCGCTACCGTCGACCGGGCTTCCCCGCCGACCGTCCGGCTCACGACGATCCGTCCTTTCCCCTGCGACTTCGCCATGTACATCGCAGCATCGGCCTGCTTCATCAGGTTGTTCTTCCGGTGCTCGACCCCCTCTGCCGGTTCGCGCGCGGAAGGGACATAGTCGGCGACCCCGAAGGAAGCGGAGAGAATGCCCTTCAGATGGAGCGCCGGCATCCCGTATCCGTAATCGCGGGCGAGAAAGGTCTGGTCCCGGATGGCGGTCATCACACCCCGCGCCACTTCCATCGCCTCTTCCACGGTCGTTTTCGGAAGGGCGATCACGAACTCGTCTCCCCCGTACCGCGCCGTGACCGCATTCTCCCTGACGACGACTCTCTTGAGGATGAATCCCACCTCGCGCAGCACCTGGCTTCCCGCGAGGTGGCCATGGGTGTCGTTGACCGTCTTGAAGTAGTCCAGGTCCATGAAGATCAGCGAGAGAGGTTGCCCATTTTTTTCGGCGTCGCGTATCAGCTCGGTGAGCCGGACGTGGAGCCAGCGATCGTTGTACAGCCCCGTGAGGTCGTCGCGGCGTGCGAGCTCCTGCGCCCGGCGGGCGTCGAGAGCGTTCTGAAGGGTGAACGACGTATAGCCGGCGAAGATCTCCAGCAGAGTCATGTCGCGTTCGCTGAAGATGCGCCCGTCGGTGCGATTGATGAGCTCGAGGACGCCGCAGACGGTCTTTCCGATGTAGATCGGCACGCAGACGACCGAGTGGGTCTTGTGGCCGAGAAGCTCGTCGATCCCCTTGAAAAAATTCACGTCTTCTTCCACGTTCTGGGAAAGGTAGGGAGCACCGGTCTGATAGACCTGGCCGACGATGCCGGAACGGGCCGAAAGGCGCTGGCCGACCAGGTTCTCGCTACCCGTGCCGAAGGTGGCGATGAAGACCAGGTCGTTCTCGCCTCGCGAGGCGACCTTTCTGAAGGGATCGTCGAGCAGGATCGAGCCCGACTGGGAGGGTACGAACTCGTTGGACTTTCGCAGGATCTCTCGGAGGACGACGTCAAGATCGATCTCGTTGCTGAGTGAGAATGAGGCCTTGTGCCGCTCGAGAAAGTGCTCGAGATCGGTCGGCTCCAGCGAGTGAAATTGCACCATCGATGTCCTGTCTTCCGCCCCTCCGGCGCGGCAATCATCCGATCCGGCCAGTCATGACCCGGTGAAGGGAGACGCCCTGATCGCTCGAAACACCTTGATTATACTTGGGTTTCGCCGCCCTCCGCCACGCTTTCAGCCATGCGCGCTTCCCGTTCGAAACCGATGGCGAGGTACGCCTCGCGCCGGTCGAGACCCTCCCGGCGGAGCTTTCGATACTCCTGGAGATAGGCGATGAGAAAACGAATCGTGCCGAGGCGGACGGCCTGCCGTACATGGGCGAGCTCGTGCCGCAGCGTCCGTTCGAGTACGTCGTCACCCGCGACTGCGAGCGCTCGCGAAAGATAAACGGTGCGCCCGAGGGTGATCGCCACGATGCCCTTCCGCAGGAGTGGCCGCAGCCAGAACGGGTAGCCGATCCGTACGCGACCTCCGAGAGCGGCAATCCCAGCAGCTCCGCGCGATCGGTCCGTGGAACATCGGCTTTCGGATTCCCGGCTCATCACTCCTCCGTCATCGAACCTTCCAACCGTGGGCCCGCGGGGGCCCGGCCGAAGGATACCGTCGATTCAGCCGCGATCCACATCCCCTCGCGGTAAGATCACCTTTTCCACCGACCAGAAGCTTTTTTCAGGAGGCATTTCATGCGACACCTCATGCTGGCCATCTTCATCGCCACCGCGGCGCCCGCTCTCGCCCAGACCGACTTCTCGAAGATCGAGGTCAAGGTGCATCCCGTCGCGGGGCAGATCTTCATGCTCGAAGGGGCGGGTGGGAACATCGGCGTTTCCGTCGGCGAGGACGGCATCGTCATCGTCGACGACCAGTACGCGCCACTCGCGCCGAAGATCAAAGCCGCGCTGGCTTCGCTCACCGATCGGCCCGTTCGCTTCGTTCTGAACACCCACTATCATGGCGATCACACGGGCGGAAACGAGTTTTTTGGCGAGACGGCGCCGATCGTTGCCCACGAAAACGTCCGGACCCGGCTCGCCGACGGGATGCCTGACCGGAAGATCCCGCCGGCAGCCGAGGGCGCCCTTCCGGTCATCACGTTCAACGACCGCCTGTCGATCCATCTCAACGGCGAAGAAGTTCGCGCCGTGCACGTTCCCAGCGGCCACACCGACGGCGACTCGGTGATTTTCTTCAAGGGGTCGAACGTCGTCCACCTCGGAGACCTCTTCTTCAACGGCCTCTTTCCCTACGTCGACCTCGACAGCGGAGGAACCGTCCCGGGCGTCATCGCCGGAATCGAGACCCTTCTGCCGAAAATCGCGGGGGATGCGAAGATCATCCCGGGCCACGGGCCTCTCGCTTCCAAGAGCGACCTCGAGGCAGCCCTCGCGATGCTGCGGGAAACTTCGACGATCGTCCGCGCGGCTCTGGCCGCGGGAAAGACGGCCGAACAAATGAAGGAAGAGAAGATCCTCGCGAAGTGGGACTCGTGGTCGTGGGGGTTCATTTCGGCGGACCGGTTCATCGACACTCTCGTCCGGTCGCACTGAGCGAAGCCATGCGGGTCCGCTGGGAGCGGCGAACGAAATCGCCGCCCCCGCCAGGCCTTCGAGACGGTACACTACAGGTTACGGGTGAACTCCGTTACCATGACCGATCAGAGCAACGGACGAGGGGATTCCCACGGGATTCTCCCCTCGGATGCGAACCAGCCGATTCGACTGAAAAAGACTCATGCCGCCGACCATCGTCCTTCTCGATGACAACCCGCTCGTGCTCAAGCTCGGACGTGCGCTACTCGAGAAGGAGGGGTGTCATGTCATCGTCACCAGCAATTGGGGTGAATTCGGGCAGGCGATGATCGCCACGCCTCCCGACATGATCCTGCTGGACGTGAACATGCCGTCGATCAGCGGGAACCGTCTGACGGAAATCCTCAAGATGAACCCGAAGAAGGCTTCGATCCCCGTGATTCTCATGTCGGATATGCCCGACGCCACTCTCGAAGGAGTCGCGACCAAATCGGGCGCCGATGCATGGATCCGCAAGCCCCTCACCAAGGACAAGCTCACCCTCCTGCTCAGCCGGTATGTCCCCTCCTGGAAGCCGCGAGCCTGAATCTCTCCGCGGGCAGCCGTAGAATGCCTCCCGATGAAGGCTCTGTTCGTCATCAACCCCGCCTCGGGCCGAAGCCAGGACCTCGACCGGCTGCGGCTCGCAATCGACCGCCGGTGCGCGATTTCGCACATCGAGGCGCACTCCCATCAATGTTCGGACAAGGACGAGCTCGACGGGCTGATCGCCTCGGCCCGCGCTGACGGGTTCGACACCTTCATCGCCGTTGGAGGCGACGGCACCGTGCACGAGCTCGGGGTCCGCCTCATCGGCACCGGCCTCGCCCTCGGAATCCTCCCGGCCGGCTCCGGCAACGGGCTCGCCCGACATCTCGGCATCTCCACCAACCCGGAGACCGCCCTCGAGGCGCTCGCGAGCTCGCATACGGAGACGGTCGACACCGCCGCGGTCAACGGCCGGCCCTACCTCGGCGTCGCCGGCGTCGGCTTCGATGCCGCCGTCGCCCACCGCTTCGGCCTCGGCGGCCAGCGCGGACTTCGCACCTACGTTCGCGAATCCGCGCTCCTCGTCCGCAGCTTCGAGCCGGAACGCTATGCGATCCACCTCCCAGGAGAGCGCATCGATACCCGTGCGCTCCTCGTCGCCGTCGCAAACTCCAATCAGTACGGCAACGAAGCTCGCATCGCTCCGAAGGCCTCGCTCCGCGACGGCATGCTCGACGTCTGCATTCTCGAGCATCCGCCGCTCGTCCTTGTCCCCATGCTCCTCGGCAGGCTCTTCATTGGGGCGCTGCGCGACGGCCCCGGCGTGACGCTGCGCCGCGTGCCGAGCGCCATCGTCGAACGAGAGACCGAGGGACCTGGGCACCTCGACGGTGAGCCGGTCTCGCTTCCGGGGAGACTCGAATTCGCCATCAACCCCGCCTCACTCACGGTCCTGGTGCCGAGGAGCGATCGCCGAATCTGACCTTCCGCACTTCGTCTCCCACGAAATCGCAATGCAACCGCAACCGACACATGTCCGTAACGATCCGGATTTCCGAAATACGCCGTTTCGAACCGGGTGTTGTTGCTAAAGTACCGCCGCCGCCCCCTTTTTCCGGTGGGCCTCCGGCAGTTGCTCTGACCATCCATCACGATTCAGAAAGAAGGAGACCTATGCGCAGACTCCGCGCCCTTGCCCTGTTGCTCGCGCTCGTGCCTTTCGCGGGCGTCGCGGCGCAGACCGAACCGATGAGCCAGGATTCCAGCAGCGACATCCTCCCGTTCGACGCGGTCGAAAAGACCCTTCCAAACGGGCTGAAGATCATCGTCGTCCCCACCCCTTTCCCGAATCTGGTCTCGCTGTACATCAACGTCCAGACGGGATCGCGCAATGAAGTCGAGCCCGGCAAGTCGGGATTCGCCCATTTCTTCGAGCACATGATGTTCCGGGGGACCGAAAAGTTCCCGAACGAGAAGTACCAGGAGATCATGACGAAGGCGGGTGCGAGTACGAACGCGAACACGTGGGACGACCGCACGATCTACCACATGACGTTCGCGAAGGAAGACCTCGACACGATGCTGATGCTCGAGGCCGACCGCTTCCAGAACCTCGACTACTCGGTCGAAGACTTCAAGACCGAGTCGCGCGCGGTGCTGGGTGAGTACAACAAGAACAGCGCGAATCCGGTATCGAAGCTGTTCGAAGTCCAGCGCGATACGGCGTATGCGACCCACACTTACAAGCACACGACGATGGGCTTCCTCAGAGACATCGAGGACATGCCGAACCAGTTCGAGTACTCCCGTGAATTCTTCGCTCGCTGGTATCGCCCCGAGTACACGACGGTAATGGTGCTCGGAGACGTGCAGCCCGCCCAGGTGATCACGATGGTCGAGAAGCATTGGGGTGGATGGGATCGCGGCAGCTACAAGGTCGAGATTCCGGTCGAGCCTGCGCCGAGCGGACCCAGGTATGCTCATGTCCCCTGGGAGACGCCGACGATTCCGTGGGTATCCGTGGCGTTCCACGGGCCCGCCTTTGCCGGAACGCCGGCCGAGTACGCGGCACTCGACATGCTCTACAACCTCTGGTTCGGCCGCACCTCGGACATCTACAAGAAGCTGGTGGAACAGGAGCAGGTCGTCGACGCCTTCTCGACCTTCTATCCTCCGCGAGAGGACCCGTATCTCGCTTCGATTCTGGCGCGTGTCAAGGATCCGAAGAACGCGACGTACGTCCGTGACGAGATCCTGAAGACCGTGGCGCAGGCGCGGGCCGAGCCGATCGACCGCCAGAAGCTCGAGGACGCGAAGTCCAACCTCCGTTACGGAATCGCGGCGGGACTCGACAACACCGAGGCGATCTCGGACCTGCTGGCCGAGTACGCTCATTACGAGCGCGCGCCCCTCCAGACCATCAACTCCGCATTCCGTCAATATGCCGCCGTGTCGGCGGACGACATCCTCGCGGCCGGGAAGAAGTATCTGACCGACGCACGCATGGTCGTGACGACGCTCTCGCACGAGCCGATGCCCGAGGGGATCGCACAGCTTCCCACGATCGCGACATTCGCTCCGAAGGCCGCCGACGCCTCGGACATCCAGTTCCGGGTGCAGAGGACTGCGCTTCCGCAGCTCAACCTCAAGTTCCTCTTCGACGTCGGCTCGGCGCATGATCCTGCCGGCAAGGAGGGCCTTGCCTACCTCGCCGCCGAGATGATCAGCGAGGCGGGCTCGAAGTCGATGAGGGTCGACGAGATCACGCGCGCCCTTTTCCCCCTCGCCGGTGGATTCCGCAATCAGGTCGACCGTGAGATGACGACCTTCACCGGGTCGATCCATCAGGACAACTGGAAGCGGTTCTTCGAGGTCGTCCTCCCGCAGCTGACCGATACGGGATTCCGCGAAGAAGACTTCCAGCGCCTGAAGGACGCGCAGAAGAACGCACTCGTTCAGAACCTGATCGCCAACAACGACGAGGAGCTCGGCAAGGAGCGCCTCCAGTATCTGATCTATCGCGGCACTGGTTACGCCCATCCGCCGGTCGGCACGGTCGCGGGCATCGACGCGATCACCCTCGACGACGTCAAGGAGTTCGTCCGGGCTCACTACACGACCGGAAATCTCGTCGTCGGAGTGGCGGGCAACGTTCCCGACCCGGCCCTCGACACCCTCCGGAAAGAGCTCGCGAAGCTTCCGGCCGGAAAGACCCCCGCGCCGAAGATCACCGCCCGCGAGCCCGAAGGGCTGAAGGTCGAGATCATCGACAAGTCGACTCGCGCGGTCGCCATCTCGCTCGGATTCCCGATCGAGGTCACCCGGAGCCATCCCGATTTCGCTGCCCTCTCGGTTGCGCGGGCGTGGCTCGGCGAGCATCGCTCGTCGATGTCGCATCTCTACCAGCGCATCCGCGAGGTCCGTGGAATGAACTACGGCGATTACGCCTATATCGAAGCCTTCCCACGCGGAATGTATCAGTTCTATCCCGACCCGAACATCGCGCGCCACTCGCAGATTTTCGAGATCTGGATCCGCCCCGTCGTTCCCGAGAACGCCCACATGGCGCTCCGGATCGCCCACCAGGAGCTGCAGAAACTCGTCGAGAACGGGATCACCCGGCAGCAGTTCGAAACCGCGCGCGAGTACCTGATGAAGAACGTCTACGTCCTGACGGCCACCCAGAACCAGCAGCTCGGCTACGCTCTCGATTCCGATTGGTACGGAATTCCGGAGTACACCGAGTACATGCGGTTGGCTCTCGGCGGACTGACGGCCGAAAAGGTGAACGCGGCGGTGAAGAAGCACCTGCAGTGGAAGGATGCCTTCGTGGTCATGATCGCCGACGACGCCGAGGGGCTGAAGCAGGCGCTCGCGAGCGACGCTTTCTCTCCGATCAAATACGACGCCGACAAGCCGGCCGAGCTCCTCGAGGAGGACAAGGTCATCGGCGCCCGGAAGTTGGGCCTCGAAGCGAGCGACGTCACGATCACCCCGGTCGACGACGTCTTCGCCAAGTAGCCTTTCCTCTCACGCACCCCATCCGGCGGCGGCCCACAAGGGCCGCCGTTTTTCTTTGGCCCTCAGACTGACGCGCGCTAGAATCCAATTCAATGTCCGACGACCGCCGGCGCCTCGAGCGCATCCGACTTCATCAACCTCCCGCGGCGCGCATCGGAGATCTGCCCGGGCGAATCCTCGACATCGGTCTTCTCGGCGCCCGGATCGAGACGGAAATGCCGCTGGAGATCGGCTCGACGCACATCGTGACCTTCTCCTGGTCGGGACACGCTCTGAAAATCGAGGGGAAGGTGACCCGCTGCGAGTTCCAGTCGATCCTCTCCGAGGCGCGGGGCGAGCGGATCTTCTTTTCGGGGATCGAGTTCACGGGCTCGAACCCCGAGTCGGGCACACTTCTCCGGCGGCTGATCTCCGAAGAGGTGACGACCGCGCTCGAGAATCAGAAAGCGAACGCGCGGGGGGCGCTTGCAGAGATCGTCGAAGACGTCCCTTTCCTCCGGACGGAAAAAGGGGGCGGTCGAGTGCGGCGGGCCGAGGCTCCGTCGTTCGTCTGCTGCCGGCTCGGCTCTGGCGGGTCTTGGAAGAAGACCCTTCTGACGCGTCCGGCGCAGCCGGTGGACGGATTCACGATCCGGCTGCGCGACACCGAGGATGAAATCGAGCGCCTCTGCCGCGCCTACGAGGAAGCCGGGCCCGATGTCAGAAAGCTCATCCGTCTCTGCGCCGAGATGACGACGCTCGACGAAGACGACGTCCAACTGCCGCCGACCCTCGCCTGAGCAGTCACCCGCGGTTCGGCTTCGCCAACCTGCGGCTCCATATCTCGCTTTTCCTCCGTGATATGCTCGGCGCTGCTGCCGGATTCCCCCGGCACCCCGTCGGCTTTCTTCAGGCCGATGAATCTCCTCGAGGAGTCGATATTCATGAACACTGAAACGACGCGTGCGATCGCGGACCGCTTCTGGGACGAGACCGCGCTTCCGACGATCGAAAAGTACATCGAGATTCCGAACCTCTCTCCGTTCTTCGATCCCGACTGGCGCTCTCACGGACACATGGACCGCGCCGTCCGGCTTCTCGCCGGATGGGCGGACTCGCAGGGCGTAAAGGGGTTGAAGCTCGAGATCATCGAGCCGCCCGACAGAACCCCGCTGATCTTCATCGAGGTCGATGGGCAGGCTCCGGGAACCGTTCTCCTCTATGGGCATCTCGACAAGCAGCCGGAAATGGTCGGCTGGGATGAAGGTCTGGGACCGTGGAAGCCCGTCCGGCGCGGCGACCGCCTTTACGGCCGAGGCTCCGCCGACGACGGCTACGCGATCTTCGGGGTGATCGCAGCGGTTCGCGCGCTGCAGGAGCAGAACGTCGCCCATCCCCGTCTCGTCGCGATGATCGAGAGCTCCGAGGAGAGCGGCTCGTTCGATCTGCCGTGGTACGTCGACCAGCTCAAAGAGCGGATCGGCACGCCCGGACTGATCATCTGCCTCGACAGCGGCTGCGGCAACTACGACCAGCTCTGGCTCACTGACTCACTCCGTGGCGTGATCACCGGAAACCTCCGCGTGCGGGTGCTGACCGAGGGCGTTCACTCCGGCGATGCCGGTGGCGTGGTTCCGTCGAGCTTTCGCATTCTGCGCACTCTTCTGGACCGGATCGAGGATTCAGGGACAGGAAAAGTGCTTCCCGAGTTTCTTCACATGGAGATTCCGGCCGAGGTCGTGGAGACCACGCGCAAGAGCGCCGGAATCCTCGGGAAGGAACTGTTCGCGCGATTTCCGTGGGCCGGGAAGACGAAACCGATGGCAAGCGAAGCCGTCGAGCTCGCCCTCAACCGCACCTGGCGTCCCTCCGTTTCGTACGTCGGCATCGAAGGCCTTCCGAAGGCGGCGGATGCCGGAAATGTCCTCCGTCCGGAGACCGCGATCAAGCTGTCGATCCGGACTCCGCCGACGGTCA
>JBHEOL010000303.1:0-16895 GCA_046261635.1 Thermoanaerobaculia bacterium
GATATGCCTTTCTCGTGAACGGCAAGTCCGACGGCCATGCCCGGGTCGAGGCGGGAACGCAGGTGATGGCGGGTCTGCTCGGTGTGATCGCCGCCGAGAAGCCGGCGCGGGTTTTCGTCGTCGGTCTGGCCCTTCTTTGCATCGCTGCGATTGGCCTGAACCTGAGATCGGGCGTGCGGGCGGTTCATGCGGTTCCTCTCGTTCTAGCCGCGGGCGCCTGCGCGCTCCTGTTCTCCCTGGGGCCGACGGCGGCCTGGCGGCACAGTCCGATCGGTGCGGGGCGTGAGGTGATTGCCGATGCCGGCCGTCACTCGATTCCGCGATGGCTTCGGGTTCAGCGGCAGGGCATCGCCTGGGACGTGGACGGAATCGAGAGCACAGTCGCGTTGGTGGACTACAACGGATATGCCTTTCTCGTGAACGGCAAGTCCGACGGCCATGCCCGGGTCGAGGCGGGAACGCAGGTGATGGCGGGTCTGCTCGGTGTGATCGCCGCCGAGAAGCCGGCGCGGGTTTTCGTCGTCGGTCTGGGGACGGGCAGCACGGCCGGCTGGCTCGGTGCGCTGCCGCAGGTCGAGCGGGTGGATGTCGCCGAACTGGAGCCTGCGATCCTCGAAGTCGCCCGTGCCTGCGAACCGGTGAATGCCGGAGTGCTTTCCAATCCGAAGGTGCGAATCGAACTGGGTGACGCGCGCGAGATCCTCCTGACGGGGAGGAAGGGATACGACATCATCTTCTCTGAGCCGTCGAATCCGTATCGCGCCGGAGTCGCGACTCTGTTCACCCGCGATTTCTACGAAGCGGTCGAGACGCGGCTCAATCAGGGAGGAGTCTTCATTCACTGGTTGCAGTCTTACGAGATCGAGCCGACGACCGTGAGAACGGTTTACGCGACGTTGCTTTCGGTGTTCCCTTCGGTTCAGACGTGGCAGTCCCTGTCCGGCGATCTCGTTCTGATTGCCTCGCGGCAGGAGCCTCGCTGGCAGGCGGACGAGCTGAGAGCGATCGTCGAGGTCCCTCCTTTCAGGGTCGCGATGGAGAGCGCATGGAGGACCGGCTCGCTCGAGGGGCTCGTGGCCAGGTTCGTCGGCGGGACCGGACTCGCGCGGGCGCTCACCGATGACCCATTGCTCGTCGTGAACACGGACGATCGCAATCTGGTCGAGTTCCACGCTGCCCGCAGCGTGGGGGGGGCTTCTCGAGTCGATCCCGAAGCGCTTCGAGGCATCGCGGAGGGAATCGAGGATTCCCGTCCTCCGATCGATGGAGAAATCGATTGGGTGCGGGTGGCGGACGAGAGAATCTCGATCGCGACCGGTGGAGGACTCGTCCCGGACTGGCCCTCCTCGGTTCGTGATCCCCAGCACCGGGCGCGGATCGAAACCCATCAACGGTGGGGAGAAGGGCACCCTGCAGCCGCTCTGGGGTCCTGGAAGAAAGGCGGGTTGACCCCGCTCAATACGCTCGAGATGGCCATCGTCGCCGAGCTCGAGAGCTCCGAGCCAGGGCCTGCCATGCCCGTATCGATCGAAGCGCTCGCTCGTGTGCAGCCCGTGGAGGCCGCGGCGATCCGCGCGCGCTGGCTCTGGCTCCAGAACCGTCCCGCGGAAGCTGCCGCTGAGCTCGAGCGCGCTTTCGTCGGCTACCGGAAAAACCCATGGCCCATGCCCGCGATCATGGGACGCGCGGTATCGCTGGCCGAGATGATCTCGTCGGCCGATCCAACTCAGGCCGATCGGATCTACCAGGCGCTGCTCGAGCCCTTCTCGGTCCGCATGCTCGACGTGGCGCGCAAGCGGGCGCTGATCTCGGCCGCCAGGGCGATCGGCCCCGACCCCTGCAACCCGCGAACAGTGGCTTCTCTGGAAGCTTTCGAGCCGTGGTTTCCCTGGGAGCGGGATCTGCTGGTTCTGCGGTCCCGATGCTACGAAGCAGCCGGCCACCCGCTCGCGAAGACGGCTGAATCCGAGCTGATCGAATACTTCTCGAACGAGCCCGACACACTTCTTCCCCACTGAAGGTCGGTTACGGTTCGATTTCCCGCGCTGGGCACCATAGAATGCCCCCGGCCGGGGAGCCTTTTTTCCGCGCTGCCGGCCGCAAGGAGATTACCGATGGGAAATCAGTGGACCCGCAAGGAGCTCGCGAGCTGGACGGAAGCGCGTCGCGGCGAGTTCGAATCGATGTTGAAGAGAATCGTCGAGATTCCGACGATCTCGGCCGATCCTTCCAGGAAGCTGGATATCCGCCGAGGTGCCGATGCGGCTCGGGAGATGATCGAGAGCTTCGGTGGCAAAGCCGAGGTGATCGAGACCGGCGGAAACCCGATCGTTCACGGCGTCTTCGATCACGGAGACGGCGCTCCGACCGTGACCGTGTACAACCACCTCGACGTGCAGCCGGCGTCGAAGGAAACGGAGCCGTGGGACACCGAGCCGTTCGAGTTCGTCCGCAAGGGCGATACCTATTTTGGCCGTGGAACGACCGATGACAAGGGGCCGGCGTTGACCGCGCTGCTCGGAATTCGCGCCGCGCGCGAGAAGAACGTGCCCGTCAACATGCGGCTTCTCTGGGAGATGGAGGAGGAGATCGGCTCGCCGAGCTTCGAGGAAGGAATCCGCAAGGCAAAATCCTCGATCCAGCCGGATTCGATCGTCGTCTCCGACACCATCTGGGTCTCGCGAAAGGTCCCGGCATCCTCGGCGGGCCTCCGCGGGAACCTCGGTTTCGAGCTGACGCTCGAAACCGCCGCTCACGACGTCCATTCGGGCACGACCGGGGGAGCGGCTCGCAACCCCATCGGAGAGCTCATGAAGCTCGTCACCGAAATGTACGACGCGACGAGTGGACGAGTGAAGATCAAGGGCTTTTATGATGACGTCGTCCCCCCGACCAGAACCGAGCTGCGCGACTACTCGGCGTCGGGCTTCGACGTGAAGGGGTTCAAGAAGGCGCATCATCTCAAGTCGATTCGCTCTGAGGATGCTCTCGACGTCATGAAGCGGATCTGGACGATGCCGACCATGGAGATCCACGGCCTGGTCGGAGGCTACACCGGCCCCGGAATCAAGACCGTCATCCCCCCGCGCGCCGCGGTGAAGATCACCTGCAGGCTGGTGCCGAACCAGAAGCCCGGAAAGATCTCGCGCCTGATCAAGGATTTCGTGAAGCAGCGGAATCCCGACGTCCGGATGTCGGTGGAAAAGGCGATGGACCCCTATCGAGCGCCCACGGAAGGACCGCTCGCAGAGATCGTGAAGAGCTCGATGAAGTTTGCCTTCGGCAAGGAGCCGGTATTCGTTCGCGAAGGGGGATCGATCGGAGCGGTCGCAACCATGGAAAAGGTGTTCCGTTGCCCGATCACCTTCATGGGGCTCTCCCTTCCCGAGCATGGCTATCACGCTCCGAACGAGAACTACGACTGGCGACAGGCCTCGGGAGGAGTCGCGATGTTCGCGCATTACTTCGAGGAGATTGCGGCCAGGGGAGTCTGAGCTCCCAGATCGTTCAGGGGCCGGGGGGGGGCCCTTCCCACGATCGCGGATCAGTTGCCCGCGCGGTAGACGGTGATCGGGAAATTCAGCTGTCCGATCGGCGTGTCGTAATACGCGGTACCCCGGATCTCGTACGAGGCGCGATTGCCCTGGATCATCTCCACCACTTCCCGGAAGAGGGAGCTGAGCTCGTTGTATCCGAACCGTGTTTCGAGCTGAAGAGCCCCGATTCCCTCGGCGGGGATGCGGATCCCGCTGTTGTTGATCCCCTGAGCGACGCGGTTGCCGTTCATGAGGATGTCGAAATCGAGCCGGTCGAGCCGAAGCGCGACCCTGTTCGGGTTTTCGATGTCGATCGTGAAATCGAGATCGACCGTCGAGGCGGAGAAGGGGATCGCGAGGTCCAGATTCGGGCGGACCGAACGGATGCGGTAGGTCGGGTTCTCGATCTCGAGCGCGTCGCGAAGCGTGTTGCAGCCGGAACCGATCAGGGTGATCGCCAGCAGGGCGGCGATGGATATCGATTTGAGTCTCATGCGTGGGGATCGTGCAAGTGGATGGCCATCGCCGCGGCTCGCCCCTGGGGGAGGTCAAGCACTTGGGGAGGCGGGAGTTAGGGCTCTCCTGCGCGCGGATCGGAGGTCTCTGGGTGTTGCCTGCAGAGGACGAAAATTCGCGGAATGGGGCCGATTCGGCTGCCGGGAGAGGAGGGTCCGGTCACGAGGCGAGCGCTTTCGTGGCGGCGGTCCACTACAATGCCGTGGTCCACCCATTGCAGCTTTGGGCGGGCGAATCCAGAGGATGATCCCAGGGGGCCGGTTGCGAGTCAGCGCCATCATCGCCGCGTACAACGAGGAACAGACCCTGGCCGGGGTTCTTTCGGCGTTAAAGCGGAGCTCGCTCATCGATGAGGTCATCGTCGTGAGCGACGGTTCGACGGATCGCACGGTCGAGATTGCGCGCAGTCACGCCGTGCAGACCATTTCCCTGTTCGACAACCAGGGGAAGGGGTATGCGATGCGGGTGGGTGTCGAGCACGCGAAGGGCGAAGTGCTGTTTTTCGTCGACGGCGACATGCTGGACATCACGGATGAACACGTTCGAGCGCTCGTCGGTCCCGTGCTCGATGGGACGTGCGAGATGAACGTGGGCGTGCGGCACCGGGGTCCGGTCCTCGACTTCTTTCACTTGAAGCTGAGCTTCGGTCCCGTGCTCTCGGGAATTCGCGTGATGACCCGCGAGGTCTTCCGCTCGGTTCCGGTCCAGTACCTCGAGCGATTCAAGATCGAGCTCGCCCTGAACTACTTCTGCAAGCGCAGCGGTCTGCGTCAGTGCAATACGGTGATCCGCGATCTCGGCCACGTGATCAAGGAGAAGAAGCGCGGCTTTGGATCGGGGTTCCTCAGCCGCTGGGCGATGACGCGCGAAGTTACGCTGCTGCATTTCGATCTCTACGTGTTTCAGTCGTGGAAGTGGTCCACGCCCGTCGAGCGCCCCCGCGTGGACTACGAGCGCTACGAAACCCGCTGAGCGCCTCGCTCGCGGGCGGCTATAATGCACCCCGTTTTGCCGCCCTCCGGGCGCACCGGCCATGAGAAAAGAAACCACGACTCGTGAAATCTCCGCAATGACCCCGGCGGAACAGCTCGATTACCTCGCCAAGGGAACCGTCGATTTGATCGAGCGGAATGACCTTCGCGCCAAGCTGGCGGAGGGGAAGCCGCTCACCGTGAAGGTCGGGTTCGATCCGACCGCGCCGGACCTTCATCTCGGCCACACGGTCGTGATCCGCAAGATGCGGCACTTCCAGCAGCTGGGGCATCGCGTCATCTTTCTGATCGGCGACTTTACGGGCCTGATCGGCGACCCGACCGGCAAGAAAGCAACCCGCCCCGCGCTCACCAGGGAGGAGATCGAGGCCAATGCCGAGACCTACCGCCGCCAGATCTTCAAGATTCTCGACCCCGAGAAGACGGAAGTGCGGTTCAACGCGGAATGGCTCGGGAAGCTCGGATCCGACGGGATGGTCCGTCTGGCTGCGAAGTACACGCTCGCCCGCATTCTCGAGCGAGACGACTTCCGGCGGCGCTTCGAGGCCCATCAGCCGATCGCCCTCCACGAGCTCCTCTATCCGCTCGCCCAGGGGTATGACTCCGTGGCGCTGGAGGCCGACGTCGAGCTGGGCGGAACCGATCAGCTCTTCAATCTTCTCGTCGGGCGCGATCTGATGCGCGAGTACGGGCTGGCTCCGCAGGTCGTCCTCACGCTCCCTCTGCTCGAGGGATTGGACGGGGTCGAGAAGATGTCGAAATCGCTCGGCAACTACATCGGCATCGACGAGGAAGGAGACCAGATCTTCGGGAAGGTGATGTCGGTCTCGGATGATCTGATGTGGAAGTACTACACGCTCTGCACGGACCTTTCGCCGTCGGAGGTCGCTCAGAGAAAGAGCAGCGTCGAAGCGGGCGAGCTTCATCCGATGGAGGCGAAGCGATCGCTTGCGCGATCGATCGTCGCCGACTTCCGCGGGGACGAGGCGGGAGATGCGGCGGACGCGGAGTTCAGAAAGGTCTTCAGTCAGAGAGAGCTGCCGACCGACATCGAAGAGAGAGAGCTCGATTCGTCGGAGTCCCTTCCCGTGACCAGGCTTCTGACACTCGCGGGTCTCGCTCCGAGCGGAAGCGAGGCGAAAAGGCTGGTGACTCAGGGAGGCGTGAGCATTGACGACGAGCGGGTCTCGAGCCTCACTTCCGCCGTCGATGCTTCGGCCGGACGCAGCTATCTGCTGAAAGTCGGAAAGCGCCGGTTCATGCGCGTCACCTTCGTCTGACCAAAATGGAAAAAAGGGCGGCCATGGCCGCCCTTTCGCGTTCTCCAGTCCGATCGGCTATTTGAAGACGACCGGGATCACCAGATCCGAAGCGGCAAATCCATCGGTTGCGCGAACCACGAGCTCGACCGTCTTGCCGCGATCCAGGGTCGAGCTCGACACCTGGATCGTTCCGTTGCCGTCGATCAGAGCGAAACCGGACGGAGACTCGAGCAGCGACAGGGTCACCTCACCGACCTCGGTCGGCAGGGCGACGACCCGGAAATAGTTCGGGAACGGTCCGACGAAGATCGCTACCGGCCCGTCGAGAACTCCGTCCCCGTTCGCATCGGCGATGTCGATCGTTCCATCTTCATCGAGATCGACTCCGACGAACTCGACCGCGAAGTTCTCCCGAACCTCGAACCCCGGTACGAAGGTCGGGTCGCCCGTCGCGGATTCGACGATGCTCCCGTACACGAGCGCCTCACCGCTGAGGATGCGCGCGTGGACCGCCATCCGGTCAGAGGTTTCGGCGCCGAGGAAACTGACGACTCCATCGTTGTATTGAACCTGGGCACCCGCGGCGTAGCTTTCCGTCTTCTCGCTCACCAGGATCCCGTCCGCGGAGCGCAGTCGCCAGTTCACCTCCGTCTCCTGCACCGCGAAGACTCCGAAGTTGAACCGCGTTTCATCAGCTCTCGCGGGGCCGGTCACGACCGCGGTCGAGCCCGAGCGCAGCGTGTTCGTTCCGGAGACGGCGGGGACATGCTGTCCGAACCGTCCGGAAGGGCTGACGTTCATCACTCGGCTCGTGACCGCGAGCCGCCCTTGGGCTCCCTCGGAAATCTCCAGCAGAAGCGCTCCGGAACCGCTTTCGATCCCGAACAGCTCGAAGATCGCGTTCTCGTAGTTCACCGTCGACCGCCCCTCGACGACGATCTCCTGGGTGACCGGCGTGCCGCCGGACGGGAAATAGGTGACGGCGATGATCGCCGGATCGGTCGAGGCGTTGTGCAGGGTCATTTCACCCTGCCACTGGCTGTCGTCGGCGCCCGGGAGGGCTCCGGTCACGGGGATGATCAGATCGGTGGCCGCGGCGAAACCGGAGGCGGCTACCAGAAAGGCGAAAAGCAGGGTCACAAGACTGCGGAACATCATGAAGGATCTCCTTGATCGTTTTTTGTCGGATCCGCCCGCGAGTGCCGTCTGGCCAGGTCGGCGAGCGCCGCGCCGGATCCGTATTCCGCCATCTGATACGGACGCCCGGAAAAATATGTCTAAGTAACATATTCACAAACACAAGATCGAATAATGTTGGATTAAATAGAGATGAGAATGGCTGCCAAACCGGGAGGGCTCGGAGGAGGGGGGGCCAACCGTGGCGTCGGATCGTGATACGAAGCGGGAAGGGGAAGCGTTGGGGGGAGGCGGTGGCCCCAGGGAACCTCTGCGCAAGTCGGAGGGGTGTCGTTGCCGGCGCCGCCCGCAACCCGGAGGGCTGATGGCGGTTGCGGGTCGATCTGCGGCGTCGCTCGTCGTCGACGATGCTCCGGCATCGCCTCCTCCTCGCTCCTTGATCTCGGCCCGCAAGCGCCATCAGCGCCACCCCTCCGACTTGGGCAGAGGTTCTCCCTAAACGTTTGATGGCAAAGCGAGATTGTCAGGAGAATGCCAGCAGCGAGCGACGAAGAGGGGTGAGGGAAAGGGCAGGCGGCATTGTTTTCGCTCGCGGGGAACGGATGGAGCAGCTCTCCGAAGAGGAGCATCGAGGCTCGACACCGCCGCGGCGTCTGGCCGTGATGAGCTACAACATCCAGGGGCAGGCGGCGTTGTACGGAGCGGGCCACATCGAGGCGATCGGGGAAGTGATCGACTCGAGCCGAGTGGACCTCGTGGGGTTGCAGGAGGTCCACCGGGAGACGTGGCGATCGCGATTCCGGGACCAGGCGGAGGAGCTCCGCGCGCGAACGGGGATGAATCTCGTGTTCGCGTCGAGCATGGAGCTCGGTCGCGGCGCTTACGGAAACGCCCTTCTGACGCGAGGGACGGTTCTGCACTCGATGACGCATCGGCTTCCGGGGAGGGGAGAGCCGCGGACGATGCTGGAAGCTCTGGTGGAGCTGCGCGGCGGAGTGTTCACCGCTTACGTGACGCACCTGGCGGCATGGGGGAGGTTGCGAGCCGTGACGAGGCTGCGGCAGACCTCGCAGGTATCGCGGCTGGTCGGGAGAAGCAGGCTGCCGTTCGTCCTCATGGGCGATTTCAACTCTCCGCCGACGAGCAGAGAGCTGCGGATGTTTTCCGACAGGAGCACGATCATCTCCTGCGTGGATGCGCTGGCGACACACCGCGTGACGGGCAAGTGTCTCGACTACATCTTCGTGGATCCACAGTGGAGTGTGACGAGCGCACGTGTGCTGAAAGAAGGCCCATCGGATCATTGGCCGCTGACCGCCGAGCTGGAGCGGCGAACGGTCTCGGACCGGATGCTAGACTCCGATTCGCTGGACTCCGATTCGATCGATGAGAGGGAACGACCGGCATGAAGTTCTGGACCATTGTGGGGGTCACCGGGCTCGTGGTCGGCGCTGCGCTGGGGGTCGGTCTGTACACGTTCGCTTACGCGAAGGGGGCCTCCTACATGACGAACGATCCCGGCGCCTGCGCGAACTGCCACGTCATGCAGGACCATTTCGACGGATGGCTGCATTCGAGTCATCGGGCGGTTGCCGTGTGCAACGACTGTCACACGCCCAAAGGGCTGATCCCGAAGTACGCGACAAAGGCGTCCAATGGGTTCTGGCACTCCTTCGCGTTCACGACGGGGCGATTCCCCGATCCTCTGAGGATCAAGGAGCACAACCGGCGGATCACGGAGGGGGCCTGCCGGAAATGCCATGAGGCAATCGTGCAGGCGATCGATCATCACGGCGGGGACTCCACCGGAAGTGAATCACTCGCCTGCATCCGTTGCCACCGCACCGTCGGGCACGATTTCTGAGAGGGCGCGGCCCTAGTGGACTGTAACGACAAAATCAGTAGCACCTGGCTTGGTCTCGACGCCGTGAGCTTCGTTGCGGCTCCTGAGCATAGTCCCCGCTATGCCTGCGTCGCCGCGCCTCGCCCACGCCGCCGATACCGGCGCCATCTGCTACTGATTTTATCGTTACAGTCCACTAGTATGGAGTGAACCATGACTGAACGCGACGAAACGACTGCACCCAAGCGGAAACCCCGGAAGACGGTCATGCTGATCACCGTCACGGCGGTGGTCGCCGCTCTGCTGACCTTCGGGCTCACCGCCCTGCTGGTGAACATCTTCGAGAGAAAAGTCGAGGCGCGGAACCCGTTCTACCGCGTCGTCGAGCTGACCGATACGACGGAAGATCCCGCCGTGTGGGGGAAGAACTTTCCCATCCAGTACGAGACTTACTCCCGGACCGTGGATCAGGTGCGGACCCGTTACGGCGGGAGTGAAGCAATCCCCCGCACTCCGACCGAAGCCGATCCGCGATCGATCGTCGCACAGTCCCGGCTCGAGGAAGATCCACGGCTCAAGACCATGTGGGCGGGGTACGCTTTTTCGGTCGACTTCCGTGAGGAACGCGGGCATGCCTACATGCTCGAGGATCAGGTCTTCACCGAGCGCCAGGTGGCAGCGCAGCAGCCGGGCACGTGCCTCCACTGCCACGCATCGATGTACGTGCCGTACATGAAGGCGGGTCAGGGGGATCTGATTCGCGGGTTCGAGATCATGAACCCGCTTCCCTATGCGGAAGCAAGAGCTCAGGTCACCCATCCGATCACGTGCATCGACTGCCACGATCCGGAGACGATGCAGTTGAGAATTACGCGGCCCGGCTTTCTCGAGGGCATTCGCGCGCTGAAGGCGTCGCAGGGAATCGAGAACTACGATCCGAACACGATGGCGAGCCGGCAGGAGATGCGGACCTTCGTCTGCGGTCAATGCCACGTGGAGTACTACTTCAAGGGACCCGAGAAGCGGCTCACCTACCCCTGGAGCAAGGGACTCAAGGGCGACGAGATCCTCGCCTACTACGAAGAGAGCGGCTTCAAGGACTGGACGCACGAGATTACGGGAGCACCCGTTCTCAAGGCCCAGCACCCCGAATTCGAGACCTGGAACCAGGGGATCCACGCTCGCTCGGGGGTCGCCTGCGCCGACTGCCACATGCCGTACACCCGCGTCGGAGCGCTCAAGGTTTCGGACCACTGGGTCCGTTCACCCGTGCTGAACCTCGACAACGCATGCCGCACCTGCCACCACTGGAGCTCGGACGAGCTTC
Source organism: Thermoanaerobaculia bacterium (assembly GCA_046261635.1). Classification (GTDB taxonomy): domain Bacteria; phylum Acidobacteriota; class Thermoanaerobaculia; order Gp7-AA8; family Gp7-AA8; genus JBHEPS01. The sequence continues at coordinate 10,614 of JBHEOL010000303.1, forward strand.
GCGAGCGCGTTTTCACGATTCAGGACCGCACGTTCGAGATGCGCAACCGCTCGATCGACGCGCTCGTATCGCTGATTGGCGACATCGAGCAGGCTCAGACCAGCGGCACGCCTCCCGACCGCCTCGACGCGGCCCGCTCCTACCAGCGAAAGGCTCAGTTCCTGATCGACTTCATCGAGGCGGAGAACTCGATGGGCTTCCACGCTCCCCAGGAAGCGGCGCGCCTGATGACCGAGGCGATCGATTTCGTTCGTAAAGGGCAGGTCGCGCTCAGGGATGGTGCCGTCGCCGATCCTGCGTCTCCAGTCGGAGATCCGGCACTGCCGACGCCAGCCGCCGGAAACTGACCTCAGTCCGGCTCTCCGAGCGCAGCCCGATCGGGAATCTCGAACCCGTCGGGCTGCGTGAGGACGATTCCCTCCTTCTGCCACCGGCTCATGAGCCGGATGGCAGTCTCGAGGGTCGTTCCCACCAGGTCGGCGATCTCCTGGCGCGAGAGCGCGAGAGGAATCTTCACCCCCGCCCCCTCGGTCTGCCCGAGCCGGTCCGCGAGCGTCAGGAACAGTCGCGAGGTGCGCGACTCGACCGTCCCGGTCATCTGGGCGATCCGCTTGTTCACCGACATGAGCCGCAGGGTGAGGCCGGCAAGGAGCCGCCGGGTCAGTTCAGGGCGGGAAGCCAGGAGCTGAAAGAACTCCCTTTCCGGCAGCCCGAGCAGCTTCGACGGCTCGATGGCGACCGCCGTCGCGGGGAACGGGCGGCCCTCGTAGACGGCGACCGTTCCGACCGGCTCGCCCCGGCCGAGAATCTCGATGATGACGTCGCGCTCCCCGGCGGCTTTGACGATCTTGACCTTTCCGTCCACGACGAACCAGATCCGCTCCGCGGGGTCGCCTTCCCGGAAGATGACTTCCCCGCGCTCGAAATCCGCAATGCGGCAGAGGGGTTGTATGGCTTCGCGGTCCTGCGGCGTGAGCGCTGCAAGCGTGGGAATGACTGAGAAGGGGATATTCATGCCGGTGGTGATTATAGAAGGAGTCGGGAGCGGGCCTCGATGAGAGCCATTGCCTTCGATCTGTGGGAGACGATCATCACCGACACCGCGGAGACGGCGCTCAAGCAGCAACAGTGCCGGTTGGAACGGATGAGCGAGGTGTTCGACCGGGCAGGAAAGCCCGTGGTTCGAGAGGCCCTCGAGGCGGCCTATCGCCACACCTGGACCCGGTGCAACGATCTCTACTGGTCCCGGGACCGCGATATCCCCGCCAGGATGCAGATTCTGCACATGCTCGAGCCGCTCATGGGCGAGGGCGAGGCTCCCGAGGAACTTCTCGAAGATCTCGAACAGGCGTACGTGGGAGCCGCGGCCGACCACCTGCCCGAGCTCGTCGACGGAGCCGCCGAGCTGCTTTCACACGTCCGGGAAAAGTGGCGAATCGGACTCGTCAGCAACACCGGGCGCACGCCCGGGGTGATCCTCCGTGGCGTTCTCGATCGTCTCGGACTCGGTGGCGTGTTCGACGTCGCCCTCTTCTCCAACGAGCACGGCGAATGCAAGCCGGAGCCCTCGATTTTCGCGCGCCTCCACGAGGAGCTCGGCGTCGCTCCTGCCGATGTCGTGTTCGTGGGGGATAACCTCTTCTCCGACGTTTGGGGCGCCAAGCAGGCCGGGATGAGGGCAGTTCACTTCGATCCGCCGGTGAGAGGCACGGCGATCGGCCCGATCACGCGCCGGGTCGAGAACGTCCTTCCCGACGCGAGAATCACCTCGCTTCGCGAGCTCCCGCCGATCCTCGAGGAATGGGCCCGATGATCTCGGAAGCCTCGGTTTTTCGGATCGGAGGGCTGACGATCGAGGGGAAGTCGCGCGCGGGTAACGAGACGTGGTTTCGCGTCCGTGAGCTCGGGTTGAGCCTCGACATCGGCCGCTGCCCGGACCTTCTCGTCGGCCTGTCCAACATCCTGGTGACCCACGCTCACCTGGACCATGCTCTCGGGATTCCCTATTACGCGGCGCAGCGAAGGCTCTACCGGCTCGAGGCGGGAAACGTGTTCATCCCGGAGGAAGCGCTGGACGACTACAAGGCCCTGATGGCACTTCACGAGAAGCTCGAGGGAACCTCCTATCCGCTGAATCTCGTGGGGATGGGGGCGGGGGAGACCCGCCGGTTGCGCCGCGACCTCATCGTCCGGGCGCACAAGGCAACCCACCGGGTGCCGGCGCGGGCCTGGGAGCTATGCGAGTTGCGGCACAAGCTCCGGCCCGAGCTGGCCGAGAGGAGCGGACCCGAGTTGGCGCGGTTGCGCGAGGCGGGCGAAGAGATCGAGACCTGGACGGAGGTTCCGCTTCTGTTCTACACGGGCGACACGGATCGCCGGCTTCTGGAGGAGAGCGCCGCGCTCTACCGGGCGAGGATCCTGATGATCGAATGCTCGTTCACGGCCGAGGGAGAGGAGGAGCGCGGTCGGAAATACACGCACATCCACCTCAGCGACCTGTGGGATCACGCGGACGAGTTCGAAAACGAGTTCATCCTCCTGACCCACTTCAGCCTGCGCGACACGCCGGAGCAGATCCACGACCGGATCCGGAGGGAAGCGCCGACGAAGCTGAGGGAGCGGCTCGTGCTCGCGCTCCCCGAACCGTTCCAGCGCATCTGAAGTCACTGGAACATCGATTGCACCAGCGGGCGTGAGCGCAAGTTGAACGGATATCGATGAATTCACTGGCCCGCAAGATTGCCCTTTCCGTCTCGATCCTGATCCTGCTCGTCCCGGCTGGGGAGCTTTCCGGTCGCCAGCCGGCGGCTGCCGGCGCGGGTCTGGAACAGAGGGTCCAATCGCTGTTCAACGACCCGGTCGCGGCGCGATCGAATGCGAGTCTGATGGTCGCGGAGGTCGAGAGCGGGAGAGTCGTCGCGGCCAGGAACCCGCGCCGCCCCGTTTCGCCGGCCTCGAACATGAAGCTGTTCACCTCGGCCGCGGGGATCGAACTGCTCGGGAGCGATTTTCAGTTCCGCACGATCGTGGCGATCCAGGGGACGGTCGATCCGATCGGAACCCTCCACGGAGACGTTCTGATCACGGGCCGCGGCGACCCGACGATCGGCGGGAGATTCCACGACGGCGATGCAGCCGAGGTCATTCGGCGTTGGGCCGCGGAACTGCGCAGAGCGGGGGTCAAGACCGTCGGGGGCAATCTCATCTTCGAGCACGGCTACTTCGACGACCAGTGGGTTCACCCGACCTGGCCGGAAGATCAGCTGGTGAACTGGTATGAGGCCCCCGTATCCGCCCTTTCCATTCAGGAAGGATGCGTGATGGTGCGCGTGAAGTCGACTAATCCGGGACAGCGGGCGATCGTCGAGCTCGAGCCGCCGAACGATTACATGACCGTCGAGAACACCTGTGTGACGGGTCGAGGGCGCGGCGTGTTCATCACGAGGAAGCGCGATACCAACACCCTCATCGTGAAGGGAAACACGCCCGCGAGGAGCGGTCCGACCGAGATCTTCGTCACGGTCCTCTATCCCGTGAACTACTTCGCGAACGTGGTCCACTCGACGTTCGCGCGGGAAGGCATCAGCGTTCAGGGGAAGGTGCTCCTCACCGAGCGGGAGAATCGCGACGGCTGGAGGACGGTGACCGAGCACACGACCCCGATCTCGGTCGTGAACTTCGTCATCAACAAGAAGAGCCAGAATTTCTACGCCGAGCAGCTCCTGAAGGCGATCGGGGCAGAGAAAAAGGGGCGGGGGTCGTGGGAGAACGGGAGCGCCGCCGTGACCGAATGGCTCGTTGCCGAGGTCGGAGTCGCTCCCGAGGAGTTCGCGATGGTCGATGGCTCCGGGATGTCGCGATTCAACCGCGCCTCCGCCGATTCGTTCATCAAGCTCCTCCGGCACATGTGGACGCGCCCCTCGCGAACCGATTTCATCTCGTCGATGCCGTACACCGGCGAGCCGGACTCCCGCCTCCGCCGCCGCCTGAATCAGCCGCCCTACGCCCGCAGCGTCTATGCGAAGACCGGCTACCTCTCCGGAGCCATCGGACTCTCCGGCTACGTCCAGGGGCAGAGCGGGAAGATGTACGCGTTTTCCTTTCTCTTCAACGATTACCGGACCGGAGTGTGGGGTGTTTACAACCTGCAGGACGAGATTCTGAAAGAGATCGTGAAGAACGGTTGAGGGTGGAACAGGACCGATCCGTCCTGCCCTGACACAGCCCCCCCCGTCCCGCCCGCCATCTGGTATCCTCCAGCATGGCGAACGCGCTGCAATTTCGTCCCTCCGCCGTCCGGTTTAAACCCCTCAAGAGGCAGATCCCGCATGAGTGACTCCAAATCATCCGCTCCCGCCCTCGGCAAGGCCGAGATTCACGAGATCCGGCGCGACCAGCCGCTCCCTTCGGACCGGTTCGTCGAGGAGCCGCGCCTGGGCCTGACGTTCGACGACGTCCTTCTCGTGCCCGCCCACTCGGAGGTTCATCCGAATATGGTCGACACGAGCAGTCAGCTCACCAAGGACATCCGCCTCAACATTCCGATCATCTCGGCGGCGATGGACACGGTGACCGAGGCTCGGCTGGCGATCGCGATGGCGCAGCAGGGAGGGATGGGGATCATCCACAAGAACATGGCGATCGAAGCGCAGGCGGAGGAAGTCGATCGCGTGAAGCGCTCCGAGGCCGGGATGATCGTCGACCCGGTGACGATGCGCCCCTGGCAGCGGATCTCCGAGGCGCTGCAGGTGATGGAAAAGTACAAGATCTCCGGCGTGCCGGTGACGGACGCGCACGGAAAGCTCGTCGGAATTCTGACCAATCGTGACCTCCGGTTCGAGACGCGCTTCGACCTGCCGATCTCCGAGAGGATGACCAAGGACGGCCTGATCACGGTTCCCGTCGGGACGACTCTCGACGAGGCGCGCGAAGTCCTGCACACGCACAGGATCGAGAAGCTCCTCGTGGTCGACGACAACGGAGACCTGAAGGGTCTGATCACGGTCAAGGACATCCAGAAGGCGCGGCGGTACCCGAGCGCCTCGAAGGATCCGCTCGGCCGGCTCCGCTGCGGTGCCGCCGTCGGCGTCGGAAAAGAGGGGCTCGAGCGTGCCCGCGCGCTGATCGATGCAAAGGTCGACGTGATCGTCATCGATTCGGCCCACGCGCACTCCGCCGGCGTCATGGACATGATCCGGCAGTTCAAGAAGATCTTTCCCGACACTCCGCTGATCGCGGGGAACGTCGCCACGGCCGAGGCGGCGCAGGATCTCATCGATCTCGGCGTCGACGGCCTCAAGGTCGGCATCGGGCCGGGCTCGATCTGCACCACACGCGTGGTTGCCGGCGCGGGCGTCCCGCAGCTGACCGCGATCATGGACTGCACGCGCGTCGCCGAAAAATACGACATTCCGATCATCGCCGACGGCGGGATCAAGTTCTCGGGAGACATCACCAAGGCGATCGCGGCCGGCGCCCAGTGCGTGATGGTCGGATCGCTGTTCGCCGGCACCGACGAGGCGCCCGGTGAGACGATTCTCTACCAGGGGCGGACGTTCAAGGCGTATCGCGGCATGGGCTCGATCGGGGCGATGCAGGCGGGCTCGCGCGACCGCTATTTCCAGGAGGACACCGAGGCCGCGAAGCTCGTTCCCGAAGGAATCGAGGGAAAGGTGCCCTACAAGGGTTCCCTCGGGGCGATGGTTCCTCAGCTCGTCGGCGGCCTCCGCTCCGGGATGGGGCTCGCGGGCGCACGCGACATCGAGGACCTCCGCACCCGCTCGAAACTGATCCGGATCACCTCGGCCGGCCTCCGCGAGAGCCACGCCCACGACGTCATCATCACCAAGGAAGCGCCGAACTACCGGATCGATCCGGATCCGGAGCGCTGAGATTCCGCTCACCCCTTCGAAGGCGGCCGCGAGGCCGCCTTCTCCTTTCGCAGCAACCGTTTCAGAGGGAGAGATTCGCATGAGCACACCGCGGTTCGACGATGGATGGCGCGCGGAAGCCCACCGCCTCGTCGACATGTTGTTCGATCACGTCGGCGCAGTCGGGGAGGGACCGGTCGTTCGCTGGAGCTCGCCCGCGGAAATGGACGCCGATCCTCGCTGGGCGATCGACCCGGAACGGGCGGATCCCTCGAGGCTCACGCTCCTCGCGAAGTCGCTCGCGGAGGGATCGATCCAGCTTCATCACCCGCGATATGCGGGGCATCAGGTGTGCCCTCCGTTCGCCCCGGCGGTGCTCGCCGATCTCGCGATTGCGACACTCAATCAGAGC
>JBHEOL010000017.1:0-4222 GCA_046261635.1 Thermoanaerobaculia bacterium
TCGAGCTCGCCCTCAACCGCACCTGGCGTCCCTCCGTTTCGTACGTCGGCATCGAAGGCCTTCCGAAGGCGGCGGATGCCGGAAATGTCCTCCGTCCGGAGACCGCGATCAAGCTGTCGATCCGGACTCCGCCGACGGTCAACGCCATCGAGGGAGACCGCAAGCTTCGCGCGCTGCTCGAAAAGGATCCCCCCTACGGAGCGGAAGTGACATGGGAGTCGGATGGCGGTGCGCCGGGATGGAAGGCGCCCACGCTCGAGCCCTGGATCGCCGAGGCTCTCGACGAGGCGTCGAACCGCTACTTCGGCCGCGGCATGGCCATCATGGGAGAAGGTGGCTCGATCCCCTTCATGGGGATGCTCCACGAGAAGTTCCCCCAGGCGCAGTTCGTGGTCACCGGAGTGCTCGGCCCCCACAGCAACGCTCACGGTCCGAACGAGTTTCTCGACATCCCGACGGTGAAGAAGCTGACCTGCTGCATCGCCGAGATCGTCGCGAAAGCCGGCGAGCGTTAGGGGGGAATAGGACGGATAGGACCTATAGGACGGATAGGACCTATAGGTAGAACGGGCGGGGGCACGATCCGGCTCTCACCGATCAGGGGCCAGTAAGGCCCTATTTGTCCTATTCGTCCTATTTGTCCGATTCGCTGGAATGCCGCTCCCCCTCCTTCTCGATTACAGTCTGATACAGACGCGAGGAGGCACGCATGGTATCGGAGCGGATTTTCGGAAGCATTCTCGACACGATCGGCGATACGCCGCTGGTCCGGCTCAATCGGGTGGTCCCCGAAGGAGCGGCAGAAGTTCTGCTCAAGCTCGATTGGTTCAACCCGGGCGGCTCGGTGAAAGATCGGATCGGCCTCTCGATGATCCTCGAAGCGGAGCGGCGCGGGGAGCTGAAGCCCGGAATGACGATCGTGGAGCCGACCTCGGGGAACACCGGGATCGGTCTCGCACTGGTGGCGGCGGCTCGCGGCTATCCCCTGGTGATCGTCATGCCGGAGACCATGTCGATGGAGCGGCGCAAACTGCTCAAAGCGTACGGCGCGACGATCCATCTGACCGAGGGGCCCAAGGGGATCAAGGGGGCGATCGCTCTCGCGAACGAACTACTCGAAAAGAATCCCGGCTGGTGGATGCCGCAGCAGTTCGACAACCCCGACAACCCGAAGATTCACCGCGAGACGACGGCACTCGAGATCATCCGCGACACCGCGGGGACGTTCGACGCATTCGTCGCCGGCGTGGGAACGGGAGGGACGGTCACCGGCTGCAGCCAGGTCTTCAAGCGCATCCTCGACCGTCCCGTTCACGTGGTCGCCGTGGAGCCGTCGGATTCGCCCGTGCTTTCGGGCGGGCAGCCCGGCCCGCACAAGATCCAGGGGATCGGTGCCGGTTTCGTTCCCACGATCTACGACAGTGAGCTCGTCGACGAGGTCGTCAGCGTCTCGCTCGAGGATGCCAGCCGCACCACGCGGGAGATCGCCCGCAAGGAGGGAATCCTGAACGGGATTTCGTCCGGCGCGATCATCTGGGCGGCGATCGAGGTGGCGAAAAGACTCGGGACGGGCAAGCGCGTGGTCGTCCTCGTTCCCTCGAACGGCGAGAGGTACCTCTCCACGGTCCTGTTTCAGGATCTGGGCGTCGAAGGCGGCGCCGGAACGGTTCTCTGAGACCGCGCGCGGTGGGAAGGTTGAAAAAGATTCTTCTCTGGAGCCTCGCCGGAATTGGCGCGGCGGCGGGCGGGCTCATCCTGACCGGCCGCGCCTTCTCCGCGCCGCGCTACCAAGGGCCGGTCACCGACCATTTCGACGGGAGGCGGTTTCACAACCTCACTCCGGTTCCGCACTCGACCGCTGCGTTCCTGAAATGGATGGCGAACCGCGAACAGGGATGGTGGCCGTCGTTCGTCGAGTCCGAACCCGGAGCCGGGCCGCCCGCGCGGGTGGGACCTGACGAGTTGCGGATCACGTTCGTCAACCACGCGACGGTCCTCATCCAGTTCGACGGGGTCAACGTTCTGACCGATCCGATCTGGTCGAACCGGACGTCTCCCGTTCCCTTCGCCGGACCGCGCAGGCGGCGGCCGCCCGGGATCCGTTTCGAAGACCTCCCCCCGCTCGACGCCGTGGTGGTCAGCCACAACCACTACGACCACATGGATGCGCCGACGCTGCGGCGCATCGCTGCCCGAGACGCCCCCGCGATTTTCGTAGCCCTCGGAAACGACCGATTTCTCGAGAAGAAATCGATCGGGCCAGCGCTGGCTCTCGACTGGTGGGAGTCGCGGCCACTCCCGAACGGAATCCGGCTCTGGGCGGTTCCAGCACAGCACTTCTCGGCGCGCGGCGCGTCGGATCGCGACGCGAATCTCTGGTGCGGGTTCGTGCTCGAATCGGCCGCGGGAGAGGCAGTTTATTTCGCGGGAGATACGGGGGAGGGACCTCATTTCGAAATGATCGCGAAGCGTTTCCCTTCAATCAGGCTCGCGGTCCTGCCGATCGGCGCCTTTCTGCCTCGCTGGTTCATGGCTCCGGTTCACATCGGGCCGGAAGAGGCGATCCGCGCCCACCGCACACTCGGAGCCCGGCGGTCGATGGTCATGCACTTCGGAACCTTTCCTCTGGGCGACGACGGAATCGATGAAGCTCCGCAGCTCCTGCGGACTCTGCTCCGCAACGTTCCCCGAAGCGGACGTCCCGATATCTGGATCCCCGAGCAGGGAGAATCGCGCGAGTTCTGAGGGAGCAGAACGAAGCACTCTGCCGCGCCCGATGGTCGAGGAACGCTTTCGCTCCACGCCCGCAAGGGGTACATTGATCCCGTGCTTCCCTCCGAGAACACCTTTCGAGTGGGAGATCTCGTACGCGCCCTCTCGGTTGCGTGGAGATACATGGCCGCTTACCCTCCCGGCCACCCCACTCTGACGACGGCGCTCGCCGAGGCTCACACGCGTCTGAAGGATCTCTCGTCCCTCTCTGGAATCGTCAGCTTCGGTGTGGGGCGCGACGGGCTCGTTCTCGAGGACGAAAAGATCGAATCGCCACACGCGCAGAAACTCGCCGAGGCGCTCTATCGCCGGGATGTCGCCGTCATCGTCTTCGAGCGCGACGTTCAACCGCCCGAGCTCGACGCGTTTTTTCGTCAGATCACTGGAGATCCGCTGAAGGCAGCGCTCCCTCTCTGGGACTCCCTCGCCGCGGAAGGCGTGGCGCACATCCGCATCACGCCCGTTGATTTCAGCGGAATCCGCGCGACAGGGATGGACGAGGCGCCGGCCGAGGAATCGAAGTCGATCCTCGACGACATCGTGCGCGCGTTGATGACTGGCAGGCAGATCACCCCCGATGGGGTCGATCTCCGCGATGGAGAGGCGCTGAGCGCGGGCGGACTGGCCTCGATGCTGGCGCGCATCGTCGAGGCGGAGGGAATCGAGCCGCAGAGTGGGACGGGACTCGATCCCGAGTCCGCCTCGCGCGGATCCGCGCGGGCGTCAGACATCGCCGAGGCGCTGTCTGATCGCGTGAGGGTGCACCTGACCCGCCCTGCCGATGAGCAGCGCCGGATCTCGGCACGCCAGATCGCAGAGCTGATCCGCGGGCTTCCGGCCGACGTACGGGAGCGAGTCCTGCTCGCGGCTGTCCGAGTCCTGGCCTCGGACCCGACGGCCGAGGAAGAGCTCCGCTCACTCGCCCGGGTGCTCGAGCCCGATCACGTCCTCCACGCGCTGACGGCCGTCCGGCTCGAGGGAGCTGGGATTTCGCCCCACGCTCTTCGCCTGCTTCAGAGCCTCATGGTGATGAGCCCTGCCACCGGGAGAAATGCCCAGAACGACGGCGACGAAGTTTCACGGCTGACGACCGAGATCTCCGACCTTCTGGCACAGGACGACATCGACCGTTTCAATCCGCCCGAGCACAAAGAGATTCTCGCCGCGTTGGACATCGAAGTGCCGGCCATGCCTGAAGGAAGCCACGAGCGGGCGCTCGAGCTCGGTCCCGAGCGCCTCGGCAGCCTCGAAGAGGACACCATCCTCAGGCACGTTCGGCTCGCGTTGCTCGAAATGCTTCCGGCACGGTCGGGCGAGTCGGACCTGACGGGCGTATTCGAAAGGCTCGAGGAGCAGTTCCTTCAGCTTCTGGGGACGATGCAGCTCGGCGAAGCGATCGTGCTCGTCGAGACGATCCAGTCTATCGCCTCCGATCCGTCGGTGCCGCAGA
>JBHEOL010000021.1:0-4965 GCA_046261635.1 Thermoanaerobaculia bacterium
GCCCAGAAGCACCGTCACGGGATACGAAACGTTCACGATCGCGATCAGCAGGGCGAACGTGACGGCGAAAACCCTCCGCCAGGAGTTGAACTTCGGATGGTTCCATCCCATCGACTGGAACATGCTCCAGAGCCCGTGGTAGAGGTGGAAGCCGAGAGCGATGTTGGCGACGATGTAGACGAGACTGACCCAGATGTTCTGAAAGCCGACGACGACGTTGTGATAAGGCTGTCCGTGGATGAAGTCGCCGTGCGCCTGCCCCGTCGTGAGATGCAGCAGGTGATAGATGATGAAGACCAGGACGATGACGCCGCCCCACCGCATCGTCCGGGAGGCGTAGCTGGCGATGACCGCTTCCCTCTTGTCGTAATCGACGGGGCGCGCCCTCCGGTTCATCAGCGTGAGCTGGGTCGCCGCCTGGATGTGCAGCCAGACCGCGATCAGGAGCACGATCCGCGTGATCCAGAGCACCGCGCTGTTCGGGAAGGCGGGTGCGCCGATCACACGCAGCCATTCGCCGTAGTGGTTCATCGCGTCGGGACCGAGGTAGAGCTTCAGGTTCCCGACCATGTGGATGAACACGAAGCCGAAGAGCATGATCCCCGTGATCGCCATCACGTACTTCTTCCCGAGAGCGGATCGGTAGAAGTTTGCAAACCAGGACATCGAATTCACCTCGCTGTGAATCGTCGGCAATGGGTGGAGTGTCGTGACGGGCTGCCGGGAAGCAGCCTCAGACGGGTTTGATGCCATTCCGCCCGCAATCATATCCATCGATGCGGGCTGGAGCAATGTGCGCATGCGCACATCACGAGAGCCGATTCGACAGGAAATCGACCATTCTCCCGACCCCCGTTTCGAACTGGCCCGGCTGGCAAAGGAGCGAGACCACCAGATACCCCTCCGCCGCGAAATCGTAGAAGTAGCCCGGCTGGACGATCACCGAAGCCGATTCGATCAGCTCGATCGCGAGATCTTCGTCGCTCCCGAGGCTCGGAACCCGGATTACGGCGCTCCAACCCCCTTCGATCGGAAGCAGCTGGAGCCCGGGGGCTCGGGAGATCATCCTCGAGAGAACACCGGCGTTGCCTCGGATCCGCACCCGGATCGCATCCGCAATCCCCGAGGCGAGGGGGAGAAGGAGAGGGAGCGACGCCTGCACCGCGGAATGGACGGAGAGGTAGCTGTCGGCCACCAGCTCGAGAGCTCCGCGGAAGCTCTCTCGATCCGGCCGCGAGCCGCCGATCCGGATCCAGCCGAGCTTCCAGTGGGGGAGGCCCGCGCCCTTGGACAATCCCCCGAGCGCGAAGACGGTGACGCCGTCCACGGCTGCAAAGGTGGTCCCTTTCGCGGCTCCGATCGGGTAATCCAGAAAGACTTCGTCGGAGATGATCGGAACCTGCTTCGACGCGCAGAGGGCCGCCAGCTCGTTCTGCTGCTGAAGGTCGAGATACGAGCCGGTCGGATTGTTCGGGTGGATGACGACGACGGCCCGCGCCCGCTGCTCGATCGCCGCGGCGGCCGAGGAGGTCTCGATCTCCCATCGCGCACCGTGGAAGTGGAGCGGAAAGCGCCGCAGCCGGACGCTCTCGAGCTCCGCGAGATGATCGAGGAGCGGGTACGAAGGGGTGTGCGTGACGATCTCGTCGCCCGGGTCCGCGAGGATCTTGAACAGATACGAGTACGCCTCACTCGTCGAGCAGGTGAGGACGAGATCGTCGGGGTGGACGGGGTCGCCCTCGCTCGCAAGATGCTCCGCGAGCGCCTCGCGGGCCGACCTCATCCCGAGAGGATCGGGATCGTAGGGGGCGGAGGCGCTCTTGCGCAGGAGCTCGCCGAGCTCGGCGACCGGATATTCGATCCCCGCACGAGTCGGATTCGATTCGGTGAGGTCGATCAGCTCCTGGCCGCGGGCCACCGCTTCCTCGCGGGCGATCGTCAGGCGGTTCCTCGGTGAGCCCCACGCCGTGCGCCTCGACAGCATCCCGTCACTCCCGCAGCCGGTCGGCGATCTTCCCGATCACCCGGCTCGATCCGTCCTCGTTCATGATCCGCTCGGCAGACTCGAGATCGAACCAGGCGAGATCGTGAGATTCCTCGGCCTGGCGGACGATCGCTCCGGGCGCCGCCGTCTCGACGAGGTAGCGAATGTCGTGATGGAGGTGTGCCGGCTCCTTCCCGGCCGGGATCGCGTGAATGTCGAGATCGAAGATGCCCGGCACGAGAAAGGCGAGGTCCGTCAGCCCCGACTCCTCGATCGACTCGCGCAGCGCGGTCTCGCGGGCGGACTCTCCAGGCTCGAAGTGCCCTCCCATCTGCAGCCATCGCCCGAGCCGCCGGTGATGGTGGAGCAGCAGGCTTCGGGAGGCGCGGTCGACGATGAACGCGCCGGCCGTGAGATGCCCCGGAGTGTAATGACCGCGGCTGGCGACCGACGTCGGCATCGAAAGGAGCTCGAGAATGCCGTCGCGATGACGGCTCTCGAGGTCGTCGGCAGGGCGATAGAGGCGGATCTCCTCGAGGAGGTCGTGAAGGGCGCTCACCTCGCGCATTCTCTCACCGAATCGAGAGCGATTTCCCGTTGTCCCGCGGCCCGAGCGCCAGGAGGAACGGGATCGCCTTTTTCGCCCACTCCTCGGGCGTCTGATGGCGCGAGGCTGCTCCACCGAACACCGTCTGGAGCATCTGCGTGTCGATGATGCCAGGGCTCAGGGGAATGCTCGCCAGCCCTTCCGGAAGGTCTTCGGCGAGCGATTTCGAGAATCCCTCGATCGCGAACTTGGTGGTGACGTAGGGGCCGACATCAGGTGAAGCGCTGCGGCCCCAGCCGGAACTGAAATTCACGATCACGCCGGTGCCCCGCTCGATCATCGAGGGGACGAAGTGGCGCACGACGTTCGCAACCCCTTTGATGTTCACGTCGACGATCCGGTCGAATTCCACCGCATCGACCTCCCAGAGGGGAGCGGGCTCGTTCGCGATCGCCGCGTTGTTGAGGAGCAGATCGGGGGCGCCATTCGTGGCGACGACCTCGGCGGCCCATCTCGCGACGGCTGCCTCGTCCGAAACGTCGACGGCATCGAAGCGATGCCCGGGATTGCGAGAGGCGAGCTCCTCGAGCGCCTCACGGCTCGTCCCGCATCCGCTGACGAGGTGTCCGGCCTCGATAAAGCCCTCCGCCATCGCGCGTCCCAGGCCTCGCGTCGCTCCCGTAACTACGATGTGTCTTCGGTCCATTGCCATGCGCGGGAGTGTTGCATCGACCCTGCCGAGGTTGGGATATTCTCCGGACCATGAGGGCAATTCTGGTCGAGGGCGCGGGCCCTGGGGCCGTCCTGCAGCTTGGAGAGACGGACGATCCCGTACCGGGGCCGCGCGAAGTGCTGATCGACGTGCGTGCCACGTCGGTCAACCGGGCGGACATTCTTCAGAAGGAAGGCCGCTATCCTCCTCCGCCGGGAGCATCCCGCATCCTCGGCCTCGAATGCGCGGGTACGGTCGAGCGGGTGGGAGAAGAGGTTCGCGACTTCGCGGCCGGGGACCGCGTGATGGCGCTTCTCTCCGGAGGCGGCTACGCGGAGAAAGCCTCAGTCGACGCGGGCTCCGTCATCCGCGTCCCCGATCTCCTTTCCGACGAGGAGGCGGGTGCTTTCCCCGAGACTTTCCTGACGGCGTTTCTCAACATCTTCCTTCTCGGCGAGGTCCGCCGGGGCGCGACGGTCCTGATTCACGGCGGGGGAAGCGGAGTCGGAACCTCCGCCATTCAGCTCTGCAGGGAAGAGGGAGTCCGGGTTCTCGTCACCGTCGGCTCGCCCGAGAAGGCGAAACGGTGCGTCGAGGCGGGGGCGGAGGTCGCGATCAATTACAAGGAGGAGTCGTTCGCCGAGGTCGTGCGCGAGGCCACGCGCGGGGAAGGGGTCGACATGATTCTCGACCACATCGGCGCCGAGTACCTCGAGCCGAACCTGGCGAGTCTCGCCATCGGCGGAAGGCTGGTCGTGATCGGCGGGATGGGCGGACGGCGCGGCGAGGTGGACCTCGGCCGGCTTCTCGCGCGGAGGCTGAAGGTCATTGGCTCGACTCTCCGCTCGCGGCCGCCCGAAGAGAAACGCCAGATCGTGAAAGCATTTCTGGGCCAGTTCGGCGTGCCGCTCCGCGAGGGGAGGCTCCGCCCCATCGTCGACTCGATCTTCCCTCTCGCCGAGGCGGAAGCCGCTCACCAGCGCATGCTCTCCAGCCAGCACTTCGGCAAGATTGTTCTCCGTGTAGGGACCTGAGTGGCGGAGGCTTCAGCCTCCGTCAATCGTCCTGAAACACGCGAGGAAACGAGCCCGGAGTGCGCCGTCGGCTGCCTGACTCTGTGGGAGAGCGTCGGAGGATGAATCCTCCGCCACTTGCGGGCGAGCTACCTGAGCTGGTACAGCACGAAGGCCTCGCCGCGCGCGATTTCCGTTCCGCGCTCGGCCAGCAATTGCCGGAGCGCCTTGGCGGCGCTCTCATCGAGCACCGTCGCCCGCTCGGCGGCCTGGCGGTCGCCGGGGTCGATATCGGATGCGAGCCGCTGTGGGAAGACGGCGACGTGGGTCACTCCCTCCGCAGCGATTTTCCGATCGAGATCGCCCGCTCCGAGCCATCTGGAAATCCTGGGGCCGTCCGCGTTCCCGCCGCCCAGAATCGGCCGCGAGAACCAGAAGATCTCGTTCGTCCCGATGACGAGCGTGCGCGATTCCGCCGGCAGCGCCGCATCGAGCTGTCGGACGGCGGGATAGTCGCGTCGCTGCGCGGCGAGAAAATCCTCGTCCGAGGTGAGGCCGGCCGCCAGAGGAGCGACGCCGGTCCGCACCGTGTAGAAGCCGGCCAGATGGAGCTGAACAAGCGCTGCGAGCAGAAGAATGGTCGTGAGAGCGGTGCGCCATCGGGCTCGATCGACATTTCCGAACGATGCGGCGGCAAATGCGGCGGGAA
>JBHEOL010000024.1:0-5397 GCA_046261635.1 Thermoanaerobaculia bacterium
GGCGGGTGAAGACCCCGAGCCGCGGGAGGCGGCGGTCCATCGCGCCGGCCGCGGCGAGCGTCGCGAGGACGGCGCAGGCGAGGGCCGCCCACTGCGCCGCCGCCATCCCCGCCGGCGGGACGAGCGCCCACACCGCCGCGACGAGCGCGACGTAAGCGCCCGTGAAGAGGAGGGCGGGGGCAAAGGCGCGCGATTCGTCTTGCATCCGTTCCCAGTTCTCAGTTCTCAGTTCTCTGTGGATCTCGCTTCGAAGAGCGGCTACGGGCTGCCGATCGATCGTGGGCTTATCGTAAATCCGGCGTAAAACGCACGCCGAAGGCGTGCAAGAGGGTAGCCGGGGGTCGGCGCAGCCGACCCCCGGAAGAGCGATCCGATTTCAAGCGCGCACCCTGAAGGGGTGCCAGAGGAGCGGGGGAACGCGGAACCCGATCTTCCTCGCGTAACCCTCTGAGAACTGAGAACTGCGAACTGAGAACGAAAAAGGGCACGATCCCGTCGGACCGTGCCCCGAATGATCGAGAAGAAGAGCGCCGCTACGGGTTCGGAAGATCCTCGGCGATGATGCCGATGTTGTGCGCCCCAGCGGCCCGGGCGATGTCGAGGAACCGGATGGTGTCCTCGTAGTTCACGTTCGGATCGCCCGCGAAGAACACCATCTTGCCGGTGTTTCCCTTCAGGACCTGATTGATCCGGAGGGGGAACTGCTGCAAGGTCATCACGTCGCGGTTGATGTACGCGCGGCCGGTCGTATCGAGCCTGATGATGATCTGGTTCGGGTCGGGTCCGGTCACCGAGGGAGGAGCCTTCGGCGGAACGCGCACGAGATAGCCCATCTGCATGACGGGGGTGATGACCATGAAGATGATCAGGAGAACGAGAATGATATCGGTGAAGGGAACGACGTTGATCTCGGATCGGAGACTTCCTGCGCCGCCTACCTGCATCGCTAGCCCTCCACTCCCGGCCCCTTGGCCGGCTGGGCGATCAGCCCGACGTTCTCGAATCCGACGTTCCGGCAGGCCTTGAGGACCCTGAGAATGGCGCCGTACTTGAGGGTGCGATCGCCTTTGACCACGATCTCCCGGTTGGGCGAGGTCTTGAAGACGATGCGGAGAGCGTCTTCGACCTGCTCGGCGCGGACGACCTGGTCGCCCACGTAGACGAGCTCATCCGACTTGACCGAGATCCGGAGCTGGTCTTTGGTCTCGGGAGTCTTCACCGGGTCGTCGGTGATCGGCAGGTTGACGGGAACGCCTTCCTGCAGCATCGGGGTGACGACCATGAAGATGATCAGGAGGACCAGACAGACGTCGATGAACGGAGTGACGTTGATCTCCGACATCGAATCGGTCTTGGAGAACTTCCCGACCGAGCTATGCCATTTATGCCTTAGCATCGTGCGCTGCTTCCGCTTCCTTGAGGAAGTAAATGCTCATCTCGGAGCCGGAGTTGGACATCTCGACCGTGAAGCGGTCGACCCGGCCCTGGAAATAGTTGTAGGCCCAGACGGCGGGAATCGCAACGAAGAGACCGAACGCGGTCGCGACGAGAGCTTCCGCGATCCCGGCGGAGACGGAGGCGATCCCGCCGCCGGACTTGGCCATGCCTTCGAACGCGTTGATGATGCCGATTACGGTGCCGAAGAGGCCGACGAAGGGCGCCGTCGCGCCGACCGTCGCGAGGACGGCGAGGCCTTCTTTCAACTCGGCGACGGTGATCATCGCGGTGCGATCCATGCCCTGGCGGGCGGCCTCGACGGTCACCTCGGGGTCGATGGTGCGCTTATCGCGACGCCCCGCTTCGAACTCGAGAAGGCCGGCGGCGATGACCTTCGCCAGGTGGCTCTTCTTGTACTTCTTGGTGACGTCGATCGCCTCCTGATACGCGCCGCGCGTGAGCACGTTCGAGAGAGCGCCGATGAGCTTGAGGGACTGGTTCTTCGCCTGCGTGAAGAGGATGTAGCGCTCGATCATGACCCAGATCGAGTAGATCGACATGGCGAGCAACAGGAACGCAACGCCCTTGACGATCGGTCCCATCGAGTTCCAGATGGCCTGCGGACTCAAATCCATGGTGGGTTTCTCCTTCTCGATCAGTCCGCGGCCCAGGCCCGGCTGACCCTTTTTTTTCTCGAGATCAGTTCAGTTTGAAGTTGACGGTGAGGTTGAAGATGACGTCCACCGGCGCGCCGTTGAGCGTTCCGGGCTTGAAGCGCCAGCGTTTGACGGCATCCGCAGCCGCCTGATCGAGTCCGAAGGGAAGCCCCTTGAGAACCTTGACGTCGCGGACGGTGCCGCCCTTGTCGATGATGGCCTCGATGATCACGATGCCCGACACGCGCGCCTTCCGCGCCACTTCGGGATAAACCGGGTCGACCCTGCTGATCACCACGGGCGGCTTGACGTCGCCCCCGACCCGCAGGGGCACTTCCGGCTTCACCGGCTCGCTGATCACCCCGCCGACGACGCCGCCGACCACGCCGCCCAGGACTCCGCCCTCGACGCCGCCTTCGACTCCGCCCTCGACGCCGGAGTCATCGGAGCTCGGCTGCACGTCGGGGATCTGCTCGGGGATCGCGGTCGGAGCCATGTTCGGGCTGATCGTCTCGACGGGCCTCACCTCGGTGGGCCGCGAGGCGGCTTTCGGCGGCGGAGGGGGTGGAGGAGGAGGCGGCGGAGGCGAGGCCGCCACCGAGTACTGCGCGACCTGCGCCGGCGAGTTCACCGGGAAGTCCACCGCCCAGACGGCCGCGAAGACCGAGGCCGCGAGGATCACGACGTGAAGAGCGATGGAAACCGGCAGCGTCAGAAGCCGGTCGAATCCGGTCTTCTTCTTTCTACTTTCTATGACGGTCGTCTCGAACATCGGGCACCCCCGCTTACTTCTTCGCGGCCGCTTCCTCAGCGGCCTTTCGAGCCTTGCCGATCGCCACCGCCTGGTTGCGGAGCTCATCGGCTCGTGCGAGCAGGACCTGCTGCTGCTCAGGATCGACCGTGGCCTTCGCCTGCTCGCGGTACAACAGATTCAAGTAGACGATGGCATCGAAATAATCCTCCCGGAGCTTCATCGCCTGCTCCAGGGCGGATTTTCCGCGCGCGATGATCATCATCTTCTCCTGCTCGCTGGCAGGAGGATTTTTCGCCACCTTTTCGTAACAGACGACGCCGAACGTATAGAAGGCTTCCGGGTTTTTCGAGTCGAGCAGGGTGATCTTGTAATACCAGTTGAGCGACTCGTTGAAGTCGCCCTGCTTGGCATAGAGGGTCGCGATCGAGCGGACCGTCGCGAGGTCGGCGGGATGCCGCCGGAGGTACGCCTTGAAGTACTCCACCGCCTGGGCGGTGCGATCCGCGTTGAGCATCAGGTTGACCATGGCCTCGCGCGCCGCCGTGTCGTATGGGCGCTTGACCAGATACCGCTGCAGCTCGGTGATCGCCGCATCCGCGTACTTCTGATTCTGCGGAGAGTCGTCGTCGGGCTTGTAGAGGCCGATGTAGCTGTAGCCGATCAGCCGGTCCAGGTCCGGAAATTCCGTTGCGCCGATCTCGCGCGCTTCCTGATACTTCTCGAGGGCCACGGCGTATTGCTCGGATACATACGCCTCGTTCCCCTCGCGGATGGCGATTCTCTCGTTCAGCTGGCCGCACGAGAGGGCGGTTAGCGATAACGTCAGTGCCGCCAGAAGGCACACCGTCTTCTTCATCTACGTTCTTGCTCCATGAGATTTTCGTCGCAGAACCAGTAGCGCTTCAGCAGCAGCGGGGTTGCAGGCGCCGTACCTGGAGGGGCCGGCGGTCGGGGTGGGAGTATAGGGTTCCGTGTAGAGAGCGTCAAGGATTGGAGTCCAATGCGAAAGCCATCTGTTTCCAAAGGGTTTCCGGGAGTCCGCGCCGTCCTTCCGAACGGTTCGCGCCCCCCTCCTCGCGATTCCATTCTCAAAGGCAACCCGTCACTGCACGGACCGCGTCTACGTCGCCTCTACGGCGCGGACCTTCAAACGAGCTCGAGGATATGCCCCATCTTGTTTTTCTTCGTCTCGAGGTACCGCCGCGTCTGCTGCGACGGCGCGATCTCGAGCGGAATCCGCTCGACGATCTCGAGGCCATAGCCCTCGATCGCAACGTACTTGGCGGGGTTATTCGTCATCAGGCGGATCTTCCGGACGCCGAGGTCCCGGAGAATCTGGGAGCCGGTTCCGTACTCCCGGATGTCGGGAGCGAACCCGAGCTTCTCGTTCGCCTCGATCGTGTCGTCCCCCTGCTCCTGGAGCTCGTACGCCTTGAGCTTGTTGAGCAGTCCGATTCCGCGCCCCTCCTGCAGCAGATAGAGGAGGACGCCTTTCCCCTCGGTCGCGATCATCTCGAGTGCGCGGTGGAGCTGGTCGCCGCAGTCGCAGCGGTTCGATCCGAAGATGTCCCCGGTCAGGCAGGACGAGTGGACCCGGACGAGCACCGGCTCGTCTTCGGTGATCTCCCCCATGACGAGCGCGACGTGCTCTTCGCCCGTGATGTCGCTCCGGTAGGCGTGAACGCGAAAATCGCCGAACCGCGTGGGGAGCTTCGGAGAGGCGACCGCGCGGACCAGCCGCTCGTGGCGCATCCTGTATTTGATGATGTCGGCGACCGAGGTGAGCTTGAGTCCGTGGCGCATCGCGAACGCCGTCAGGTCGTTCAGGCGCGCCATCGTCCCGTCCTCGTTCATGATCTCGCAGATCACGGCCGCGGGCGTCATCCCCGCGATTCCGGCCAGGTCGACCGATCCTTCGGTCTGGCCGGCGCGCTTGAGGACGCCTCCCTTGCGCGCCCGGAGCGGAAAGACGTGCCCCGGGCGCAGAAGGTCTGAGGGACGGGTTGCGGGGTCGAGGGCCGCGCGGATCGTCTCGGCGCGATCGCGGGCCGAGATGCCGGTTGTCACCCGGCCGCGCGCCTCGATCGAGACGGTAAAGGCCGTCCCGAAGTTCGAGGTGTTCTCCTCGACCATGAGCGGAAGCTGCAGCTGGTCGCAACGCTCTTCGGTCAGCGCGAGGCAGATCAGCCCCCGCCCGTGCGTCGCCATGAAGTTGATGGCTTCGGGCGTGATCGTCTCCGCGGCGATCGCGAGATCACCCTCGTTCTCGCGGTCCTCGTCATCGACGATGATGACGAACTCACCGCGCCGGAACAGCTCGGCTGCTTCTTCGACCGTTGCGAACGGCATCGAGTCTCCTTGAAGGTCCGCGAGCCCCCTACGGGAAGCTCGCGATTCCTTCGGGGAACGGGCGCACTCTGTGCGCCCCTACTTTACGATTTTGAACGACTCCTTGAGCGTGTAGGTCTTCTTGTTGACCGTGTCGAGCACCTTCAGCTCGATTTCGTAGTCGCCCGGGAGGAACTTCTCGAGCGGAATCGCGCTGCCGAC
>JBHEOL010000054.1:0-4339 GCA_046261635.1 Thermoanaerobaculia bacterium
GTCCCGTCGCCTCGACGGCCGAGACGGCATTGCGGAGCACATTCTCGATCGCACGGGCGAGCAGTGCTGGATCGCCGGCGATGTCCACCTCGGGTCCCTCGACGCGGATCTCGACCCCGCCAACGGCGACATCGGAGATCCGATGCACGACCGTTTCGGTGAGCTCGCGAAGGCCGAGCTCGACCGGGTGGATCTGGACCGGGCTCGCGAAGTGAAGAAGAGTCGTGACGGCGTTTCCGAGCTCCGCCGCCTCGCTTTCCGCGGCCGTGAGCTTGCGTTGGCGATCCTCCTGATCCGGCGACCTGCTGGCGAGTTTGAGATAGCCGAGGATGGTTGCGAGGGAGTTTCTGAACTCGTGAGCGATCCCGGCCGCGACCTCGCCCAGGTCGGCGAGCGCGCGGGTTTCACGAAGCCGGTCCTCGAGACGCCGGATCGGCGTGAGATCGGTGAAGAGAGCGAGCATCCCAAGGTAGCGTCCGCGATCGTCCTCGAGATGGACGGTGGTCACGCCGATCGTTCCGGTTTCCGGATCCTCCCCGAGGCGGACTTCGGTTCGGTTGAGGGTTTCGCGCTTCCGAAACGCTTCATCGAGCTTCCTGGCAAATGGAGAGTCGCCGAGAGCCTCGACGGGGGGCCCGGATGCCGGCGCCGAGATTCCCAGAATCGCCCGGCCCGCCTCGTTCAGCTGGACGACGCGCCCCGCGGGATCGAGTGCGAGGAAACCGGAAGTGAGGGAGCGGGTGAGAGTCGACGTGATCCTCTCGAGATCGTCCGCGCGCGCTTTCTCGCGATCGTGGAGCATCTTCAGCTCCGCTTCCTGGGATCGGAGGGTCGCGATCGTCCGGCGAAAGGTATCGAGGAGATATTCGGTCTCGTCCACCCCGCTCGCGGGTTGTCCCACACCAGCGGCTTCCTCGAGCAGGGCTTCTACGGGTCGTGCGATCCGTCGGATGTAGATCAGAAGCAGGATCATCCCGATCGCGGCGGCAGCGAAACAGATCGCTGCCGTGTAGAGGAAGCGTCGCCGGAGGGATTGGCTGGCTCGGGCATCGAACAGGTAACGCGCCGGCCCCATGCGCGTCTGCGCGGTGAGGATCTCCCGGGCGATTTCTTCCGCTTCTCCGGCCGCCACGGTGGGTCCGACCCGCGTCTCCAGCTCGATCCGGTCGACTCCACTCTCGTTGACGATGCCCACGAGAGCCGCCTCGATCGCGGCGGTCCCCATCGAGGTGTCGAGGGCATTGAGCGCCGTTGTCGCGCGATTCGCGCTTTCCCGCCGCTGCTCGCGCCTCGCTTCCTCGCTCTGTCCGATCAGCACCTGAACCGTCGTGAGGAGGACGAGGATCAGGACGACGAGAAACCCGAAGAGAGCCGAGAGGAAGAGCGTGACGTCGCGGCGGAATCCCGCGACCGCGGATTTGCCCCCCGCTGGCTCCACCATCCTCTGAGTTTACCCGGAAACGAAAAAGCCCGGGCGAATGGCCCGGGCTCTTCGACTTCGATTCAGGCGCTTCAGTTCGCGGTGGGTCCCTTGATCCTCGCGGATCGCCCCGACCCTTCGACGGTTGCGATTCCGAGGTAGCGCGCGGACTCGATCACCCGGCGCACCTGGTCGGTGCGGATCGGGGTCGAGGCGGACCGGCGCCCGGTCTTGAACGGGGCGATGTACGAGGGGGCGGCGAGGAGCTTCGGCTCGATGTACGTCGCGTCCCCCGTCCGGTTGTCGACGATCGAAACATACGGGAAGACGAAATCATCTTCGTTGGGGTCGGGATCCTCCACCCAGAACTCGATGCTGCCGTGATCGACGCTCACGGGTAGCGTCTGCTGAAGATGTCCTTGCGGCGGGAGGATGAGGGGAGAGGAGCCGACTTCGACGCCATCGGCGTTGAGCGTGACCACCTGGAGGGTCACGTCGCTACGACCGAGGTTGAGGGCCCCGACGTTGGCGCGGAAGCCGTTGATCCCCGCGCTCCCGAAGTTGCGGATTCCGGTCGCGATCGCACTCAGCCCGTCCAAGTCGATGTCGAGCAGCCCCGTGATCGCTCCCGGGATTCCCTGCCCCAGGGTCCCCGAGGGAGTGGTGTTGTACGTCCGGGTCTGGAGGACGAGGCTGAGCCCGAGGTAGTCGTCTGCTTCGATGCCCGGGTTGTCTTCCGGCAGTACCGCGAGCAGGAGAGATCCGGTTGAGACGGTCGCATCGTCGAACTGGGCCACGATGTTGTCGGCCCAGACGGTCTCGTTCGCACCGATGTCGAACTTGAAGGCCGACCCCACCGCACCACCGGTGGGGAGATAGACGAGCGTCGCCCGCAGCGGATACGCCTGCGGGTTCATGGCGTGGAAGTCCGTCATCCAGTACGTCCCGGCCCCTCCGGAGGCGTCCGCGGCTGCAGGAACGATATAGACGTCTGAGATCTGAGCGGAAAGCGGTACTGCCACGAGAAGGAGAAAGATAAAGACAGAGGAGAGTGCTCTTCGGGTTTCGAACATCGATTGTCCCTTTCGGAGTACCGGCATCATCGTCAACGACACCTCACGGGGAGGCCATTCCGGACCGTGTCAATGAACCGAAACGTTAATAGGACGATTAGGACGGATAGGACGGATAGGACCTACAGGACATCCCGCCCCCTTCGTCCTATGTCCTATTCGTCCTATTTGTCCTATTCGTCCTATCTAGTCCTATCCGTCCTATTCGGATAAAGTTGCGCGCCGGAGAGAGGAAACCATGCAGGACTATCACGAACCGAGAATTGGCGAGGTCGCCCCGAACTTCCGACTTCCATCGACCGAGGGCAAAGCGGTGACCCTGGCCGAGTTCAAAGGGAAGAACGTCGTGCTCTACTTCTATCCGAAGGACGACACACCCGGATGCACCGCGGAAGCGTGCTCGTTCCGGGATCGGAACGAGGAGATCAAGGCCGAGAACGCCGTCGTCCTCGGAGTTTCGACGGACTCGCTCGAGAGCCACGAAAAATTCAAGGGGAAGCACGACCTCAACTTCCCGCTCCTGTCCGACGAGACGGCGGATGTGGCGAAGATGTTCGGGGCCTGGAAGGAAAAGAACCTCTACGGCCGGCGGAGCTGGGGCGTGGCGCGGATGACGATCCTGATCGGGCCGGACGGCAGGATCCGGAAGATCTACAAGAAGGTCGACACCGCGAACCACGGCGACGAGATCTTGGCCGATCTGAGAAAAGCAGGGGCCAGGGACTAGGGGCCCCCTGCTTCCTTCAATTCGGCTTCGGGCCGAACCGGGCGATCAGCTCTTCCGCGATCAGCACGCCGTTCAGCGCCGAGCTGCGCCGGAGATTATCGGACGCGGCCCAGATGAACCAGGCGCGGCTGTTGGCCAGGTCGCGGCTGACGCGCCCGATCAGGACGTCGTCCTTTCCCGCCGCGTCGAGCGTGGACCACGGCTCGTCGGGATCCGCCATCTCGAGGCCCGCCGCCTTCTCGAGGAGCGCCCTCACTTCCGTCTCTCCCGCGGGCTCCTGCAGCACGACGAAGAGCGAGAAGAGGTGCGCGTGGAACAGCGCTCCCTGCTGGAGCATCAGCGAAACGGGGGAGCCGGTGCCGAGAATCGACTGCAGCTGCGCGCTCGCATAGGCCTCGATCATCGGGGCATCCGCCGGCACGTAAGCGGTGAAGGCCGTCGGGCGGTCGAAGATCTCGGTCGGAATCGCCTGGAGATTGAGGGTCTGAACCGTCTGCTGGAAGAGCTCATCGATCCCTTTCTGCCCGAACTCCGACGCGGGGCGGGTGATCGTCGCCGCGGCCATGTCCACGGGAAATGCGCGGTCGAGGCGGTGGAGGATCAGAGCGACGGGAAGGATCATCGGGTGAGCGGAAAGATAGAGCCCCACGCCCGGATCGAGTTTGTCGTCGTTCACGCCGGCGACCAGCGCGATCCCCTCGCCGGGGAGGCCGGCGGGCTGGGAGAGGTCGATGGCGACGAAACCCAATTCATGGTGGCGGCCGAGCCAGGGCTCGTTCTTTTCACCCGGGCCGGTGAAGAAGACCAAGTCGAGTGCCTCGAACGCTTCGTCGGATGCGGGGACGACGACGGAGGCGGCCCCGTCGAAATCCGTCAGCGTTCCCTCCTCGTCGCCGGCCGTGTCGATCAGGGCGATGTTCGCGTACGGAAAGTTGCGCTCACCCAGAATCGAAGCGAGCTCCTTCCCGACCAGGGTGAGCGGATTGACGATTCCGATCCGGTAGCCTTCAGCGGGCGAGCGTTTGAGATAGTTCCATTCGGTCATCAGTGGTTCCCAGTGAACCCATCGAAGGTCGATTCTGTTTCCGTAGGCGAAGCTTTCAAGCTTCGCTCACAGGA
>JBHEOL010000068.1:0-4361 GCA_046261635.1 Thermoanaerobaculia bacterium
ATGGCGTTGGCCGGTGCGGGGGACACGCGCGGGTGGCCCGAGCCTGCCATTTAGAGTTCCTTCGGTCGCGCCCGCGGCGTTCGTGAAAAGGACCCTCAGCGCGGCGCTCACTCAGGATCACTCAATGGGGTTGAAGTTGCCTTTACTTCTGCCTTCTGCCTTCTGCCTTCTGACTTTTCTTCTGGCTTCTGGTTTCTGGTTTCTGGCTTGGCCGGCCCGCGGCGCAGGACTTCTCCCGGAATGCTCTCCGTGGCCGGCCCGTTGTCTCCTCCGTCGTGCCGCGCCCGAAGGGCGCACTCTTCGACGGAAAGCAGCAATGATGGCGATGACGACCGATCCCTCTCACAACGAAAATTCCGGCGAGCATCGGGAAGAAAAAGCGGGCAAGCGCCCGGGCGAGGCAGCCGCTTTTCTCGTGACGATCGTCCTTCTGGTGGCGATCGCCCTTCTCGGAGTCTCTCTCTGGAAAACGATCGATGGAGATTTCAAGCCCGCCGAGTCGGCGGCATCGCCCACGGGTCCGGCGGAGGCGCCAGCTGCGAACGACCCGGTCGTGATGACCGTGGACGGGATGCAGGTGCGTGAGTCCGAGTTCGGAGCGATGATGCAGAGCCTTCCGGAGCAGATGCGGACGGCTCTCGCGAATCCGGGGGGCCGCGACATCCTGGCCGAGGAGTTGGTCAAGCGGAAGGTCCTGGAGAGGTACGCCCGGGAGAAGGGGCTGGCCCGCCAGCCTCAGGTGGCTGCTGCTCTGGCCGTGACGCAGGGGGAGATTCTCGCAACGGCAGCACTGCGCGACAAGCTTGCCTCTCTCGAGACACTCACGCCGCGACAGATCTACGATCAGAACCTCGACCAGTTCGAGACGCTCGTCCTGAGCCAGATCGTCGTCCCTTACGAGGGGTCGGTGATCGCGCAGGGGGCCGAGGCGCCTCCGGCCGAGGAAGCGATGCTGAAGGCGGCCGCGATCGCCGCAAGGGTGCGGGGGGGCGAGGACTTCGCCGCCGTGGCCCGCGCCGAGTCAGCCGATGCCCAGACCGCAGCTCAGGGAGGTCGGATCGGGGAGGTCGGCAGGGGAGCGCTTGATGACGATGCGGAACGGCAGCTCTTCTCGCTGCCGGTCGGCGGGATCAGTGAGCCGGTCCGGACTCCGTTCGGCATCCATGTCTTCCGGGGGGACGAGAAGAAAATGCGCTCTTTTGAAGAGCTCGAGGAGGCGCTCACGCGCAGCGGCCGCCAGCTTCAGCTCGAGAAGGAGATCGACGCACTCATGAGCACGGCGAAGGTCGATTACAACCCGGAGTTCTTTCCGAACAGAAGCTAGGGACTAGGGGCCAGGGAAAGGCAGAAGAAAAGGCAGAAGGCAGAAGGCAGAAGGCAGAAGGAAAGTCAAAGGCGGAGGCCCCGTCATCTGAGGGAGCGCCGCAGAGATCTCGCCGTCGCGACGAAGGTGCGCGCGACCGAAGGATCTCCAAATACGCGGATCGCGTTGGCCGGTGCCGGGGGGAAACGCGCAGGCGGCCCGATCCTGCCATTCTGAGTTCCTTCGGTCGCGCCCGCGGCTTTCGTGAAAAGTACCCTCAGCGCGGCGCTCCCTCAGGATGACCCAATGGGGTTGCCGTTGCCTTTCCTTCTGCCTTCTGCCTTCTGCCTTCTGACTTTTCTTCTGGCTTCTGCCTTCTGCCTTCTGCCTTCTGCCTTGCTTTCCCCCGCCCCCCGCCCCTAGTCTCTAGCCCCTGCCTCTGATATTTTCCCTGCCATGCAACTTCTCCTGCGCTGGGTTCTGAATGCGATCGCACTCTGGATCGTCACGTGGCTGGTTCCGGCGATCTCGTACGATTCGATCACGGCGCTGGTGATCGCGGCTGCGGTCCTGGGGATCGCGAACGCGATCGTGCGGCCGATCCTGTTCTGGCTCACTCTGCCGCTCACGGTGCTGACCCTCGGGCTCTTTCTGATCGTGCTCAACGCGCTGATGCTGGAGCTGACGGCGCTGCTGGTCCCTGGATTCCGGATCGACGGGTTCGGGTGGGCGATGCTCGGGGCGCTGATCCTGGGCCTGATCTCGCTCGTGACCAACAGGATCGGGGGAGGGAAGGAGGCGGGGTGAGGCGAAGCTCGCCTGCCCCCGGGAGACTGCTATGATTAGAGACCGAGGAACCAGCGACGTGCATATCGTGAAGAATCGGGAGAACGGCGTGACCGTTCTCGACATCCAGGGCGTGATCAAGCTCGGAGAGAGCGCGCGGGAGTTTTCGGGCTTTCTCGAGAAGGTGCTCAACGAGGACACGGGTCCGGTGCTGATCAACTTCGAGGGGATCAACTACATGGATTCCACCGGTCTGGGGGAGCTGATCGGCTACCTGCAGAAATTCGAGGACCGGAAGCGGAAGATGGCGCTCCTGCGGCCGAATCATCGCATTCAGGCTCTGCTCAAGATCACGAAACTCGATTCCGTGTTCCGGATTTTCGATTCCCGCGATCAGGCCGTGGCCTTTCTGACTGCCGGAGACGAGGACTGAGTGCCGGCTGCCCTTGATTCGCGCGTGCGCGGCGAGTAGCATTTGCCCGCCCGCCCCGGGAGATCCGCGCCTGCCGGGCGCCGGAGACCGTCATGACACAATCCTTCATCCCGATTCTGATGCTCCTGACCTTCGGGGTCGTGCTCGCCGCGATCCTGCTGGCGGCGTCGGTTTTCGTTGGACGCCATCAGCGGAATCCATCCAAGCTGGCCCCCTACGAGAGCGGCGTTCCCCAGCTCGATACGTCGAGAAAGCGCGTCAACGTCCGCTTCTATCAGATCGCAATGCTCTTCATCCTTTTCGACATCGAGGCGGCGTTCCTCTACCCCTGGGCCGTGATCTATCGTGAAGCGACGATCACTCCCACGGGAGTAGCGTGGTTCGTCTTCCTCGAAATGCTCGTATTCATCCTGCTTCTCGGCGTCGGTTACGTCTACGTCTGGAAGAAGCGCGCTTTCGACTGGACCTGAGACCATGGCCGAGCTCCATCCCGACAATCCATACGCTCCCGAACGGTTCCCCGATCCTTCGAAGAAGGTCGAGTTCCCGCCAGAAGTGAAAAAGCGCTTCGACGAGATCCTGACCCGCTATCCGACGAAGCAGGCCGCCCTGCTTCCGACTCTGCACCTGGCGCAGGAGACGTGGGGATGGATCTCGCCCGAGACCGTGCTCTACGTCTCCGAGCTGCTCGATCAGGCGCCGGCCAGCGTGTTCGGAGTCGTCTCGTTCTACAACATGTTCAACCAGCGGCCGGTGGGGAAGTATCACCTGCAGGTCTGCACGAACCTCTCGTGCATGCTTCGCAATGCCTACGACATCTACGAGCACCTCTGCTCGAAGCTCGGCGTCCATCCGGGGGAGAACACCGCCGACGGGAAGTTCACCGTCGGCGAGGTCGAGTGCCTCGGCTCCTGTTCCACGGCCCCGGTCGTCCAGGTCAACAACGATTACCACGAGGACCAGACCATCGAGAAGATGGATCAGCTTCTCGCCACGCTGAAGTGAGCTCCGCGGAGACCCGATGCAGCCGATCAAAGAACTGACCGCGAACGTCGACAAGCCGAACTCGGCTTCGATCGAGACTTACCTCCAGGGCGGTGGCTACGAGACCCTCAAAAAGGCTCTCGGCATGACCCCCGACCAGATCGTCGAGGAGGTCAAGAACTCCGAGCTCCGCGGCCGCGGAGGGGCAGGCTTCCCGACCGGCATGAAGTGGGGCTTCGTCCCGAAAGACGGCAAGCTGCCGGTCTACCTGCTGTGCAACGCCGACGAGGCGGAGCCGGGAACCTTCAAAGACCGCGTGATCATCGAGAAGGACCCGCATCTGCTCCTCGAGGGGATCATCATCTCGGCGTTCGCGATCCGCTCGTGCCCGATGGGGTACATCTATATCCGGGGCGAGTTCTGGTACGGCGCCCAGGTGCTGCTGAAGGCACTCGCCGAGGCGCGGGAGAAGGGTTTCCTCGGAAAGAACATCCTCGGCAGCGGCTTCGACTTCGACATCACCGTGCATCGCGGCGCCGGCGCCTACATCTGCGGCGAGGAGACGGGGCTGATCGAGTCGGTCGAAGGAAAGCGCGGACAGCCGCGCGTCAAGCCGCCGTTTCCGGCGCTGGTCGGCGTGTTCGGTGGCCCCACGGTCGTCAACAACGTCGAGACCATCGCCTGCGTCCCCCTGATCATCAAGAACGGCGCGGAATGGTTCAAGAGCTTCGGCATCCCGAAAAACACCGGCCCCAAGCTCTACTGCATCTCGGGGCAGATCAAAAAGCCCGGCGTCTACGAGTTCCCGATGGACATCAACCTCAAGGAGCTCATCTACGAGCATGCCGGAGGGCT
>JBHEOL010000126.1:0-2673 GCA_046261635.1 Thermoanaerobaculia bacterium
CTCCCGAACAGATCGAGGGAGAGCAGGCGGACGCGCGAACCGACATCTTCGCGTTCGGAGCCGTGCTCTACGAGATGCTGACCGGCCGCCGCGCTTTCGATGGGAAGAGCCGCGCCAGTATCATCGCCGCGATTCTCGCGAGCGAGCCCCCTCCGATTCGCGAGACGCTGCCTGTGACTCCGGCGGCTCTCGATCGGGTCATTCGAATCTGCCTCGCCAAGGAACCGGATGAGCGGTGGCAGAGCGCGCATGATCTCCGCCTCGAGCTCGAGGGGATCCGGGATCTGCCGGGCGTGATGCCCGCCCCGTCCGACCGCTTCCGTCGTTTCGGCCTCCCGCTGGTACTGGCAGGTCTCGCGATCGCCTCGCTGCTCGGCGCATTCGCGGCGTTCATGCTCCTCGGAGGCTCACGTGCGGAGCGCCAGCCTCACTACTTTCACCTCGTCCCCCCCGCCGGCTCGCGCTTCGCGCCTTCGGACGGCCCCGCGGCCGCCTCTCCCGACGGCAGCCGACTCGCCTTCCGGCTTCGAACGGCAAGCGAGGATCGCGACCGCATCTGGGTCCGGGCGCTCGACACGCCGCAAGCGCGCCCGTTGAACGGGACGGACGGAGGCTTCGATCTCTTCTGGTCTCACGATGGAAGACAGATAGGGTTCTTCGCTGACGGGAAGATGAAGAGAATTGATGCGAATGGCGGACCTGCGGCGACCATCCTGTCCGTGGGAGATCCTCGTGGCGCGACCTGGCTGAAGGACGGCACGATTCTTTTCGCACCGAGCGCCCGCGATCCGATCATGCGAGTTCCTGCTGGCGGCGGGACACCGACGCCGGTGACGACCCTGGACAGCGAGCGTGGCGAGATCGGGCACTGGCGTCCCTGGGCACTCCCCGACGGGAAGCATTTCATCTACCTGGCGCTCGCCGCGAACAACGACCTTTCCGGCCTGTACGCCGGTTCCGTCGACGGCCGCGTCAAGAAGCGGCTCCTCGACGTTCGCGTCTCCGCGGTCTACGCGCATCCCGGCCACCTGCTCTACTTCCACGACGGGGCTCTGATCGCCCAGCCGTTCGACGCGAAGAAGCTGGAGATCCACGGCGCACCAATACGGATTGCAGACGACGTCGCGTACGAATTCAGGTGGGCTTCCTCGGCACATACCGCCTCGCTCAACGGACTCGTGGCGTGGCATCAGCGCGGCGTGGCATATGAACCCGTCATCAACGCGTACACCAGAGACGAAAGAGAGTCCGACATCGCCGAGGCCTTCGGCGCAAACATCGACCTGTCGCGGGACGACACGCGCCTGGCGGTGATGAAGACCAGCTCGGACGGAGCTGAGAACGACATCTGGGTCATCGACCTCGTGCGAGGCGTCAGCTCCAGAATCACGTTCGGCCCAGAAGTGGATATCGGCCCCGTATGGTCGCCCGACGGAAGCCGCATCGCCTTCACGCGTTTCGACACCGGCGGGCAGGTGTTCCGAACATCGTCCAGCGGGGCGGGAGGAGAAGAGAAACTCCTCACCCATCCCAACGAGGGGCTCGAAGTGGTCGACTGGTCGCCGGACGGGCGTTACCTGCTCGCGGAAATCTTCACCCCTACCGGTGCCGACCTCGGGATCATCGATTTAGAAGCAGAAACGCCGCGTGTCGAAAAGCTGGTCGCCACTCCGTTCAATGAGCACGGCGGCCGATTCTTCCCCGATGGAAAGTGGATCGCCTACACCTCGGACGAGACCGGCCGGTCGGAGATTTTCGCGCAACCCTTTCCTCCGGATGGCCGCAAGCTTCAGATCTCGATCGGAGGAGGAGAGGCGCCGCGATGGAACCGTTCGGCGCCGGAGCTGTTCTACCTCTCGCGCGACCGCAGCGTGATGTCGGTCGAGGTTGCACTCGACCAGGGGCGCACCGGAGTCCCTCAGCGGCACGCCACTATCAACACGATCGACTACGTCGTAACCTCGCGTGGCGATCGCTTCTTCGCTTCTCAGGACGAAAGCCCCGTCCCCCCCCCGATGGTGGTCGTCACGGATTGGAGAGGGGCTAGAGACTAGGGGGCAGGGGCTAGGCAAAGCCAGAAAACTCGGCGTCATCCTGAGGAGGCGCAGCCGACGAAGGATCTCCAAATGCGAGGATCGCGGTGGCCGGTGCGGGGGAAAGGTTGCGGGTGGCGACATCCTGCAATCTTGAGATCCTTCGGTCGCGCGCACGGCCCGCGCACAACCGCACGCTTCGCGCGGCGCTCCCTCAGGATGACGCGCGGGACCTTCGATTCTGGCTTCGCCTTTTCTTCTGGCTTCTGGCTTCTGGTTTCTGGCTTGTCTCTTCTCCCCTATCTTCTCGCCACTCCCAGCCAGACCGCGACGGGGCCGAGAAGTGCGAAGAGAGCCGAGGCTCCGAGGAGGGGAATCGCCCAGGGAGAGAGGGTCGGTCGGATCGTTCCTGCGGCTGCGAAAAGCTCCGGGAGTTGCGGGATTCCGAGCATCGCAATCGCGATCGCAACGGCCGACAGCAGCGAGGCTCCCTGGATGAGCCGCGCCGTCCGGAGCGAGCGCAGCTTTCCTTCCCGCGCGGCGCGCAGCTTCATCTGAAACCAGAGCGCACCAGCCGGCGGCAGGCTCGCTTCCGCCATCGCCTCGCGACGGTCCCCATCGAGGAGCCCCGCCAGTTCGA
>JBHEOL010000145.1:0-7925 GCA_046261635.1 Thermoanaerobaculia bacterium
CAGAAGGCAGAAGGCAGAAGTAGAGGCAAAGGCAAAGACCGAAGGTGGTTCGATCCTCTCATCTTGAGATCCTTCGGTCGCGCTCGCGGTTTTCGTGAGGAGACTCGTCGGTGCGGCGCTCCCTCAGGATGACGAACGTCCTGACTCCTGCGTTTTCTTCTGGCTTCTGGCCTCTGACTTTACTTCTGCCTTCTGCCTTCTGCCTTCTGACTTTTCTTCTGGCTTCTGACTTATCTCTTCACTCCCGTTGCGAGGCCGAGGCGCTCTAGAACCACGATCGCGTAGTAGCCGAAGTCGATCTCCCAGGGGCGCCAGCCGAAGCGGGCCGAGGACGGTTTCGCGTGGTGATTGCCGTGCCAGTTCTCCCCCTGGAAGAAGTGGACGGGGGCGAGCCAGGCGATGTTCTGCGAGGAGTCCTCGCCCGGTTTTCGGCCTTCGCGCATGTGGGCGATGCTGTTGACGAAGCACTGCGCGTGGAGCGAGGCGGCGAGCCTCATCGGACCGAGCCAGAAGAAGGCGGCGACGCCGAACGCGAGCCCGAAGAACAGCGAGACGGCGAGCAGAGGGATCTGAATGCGGCGCCAGAACCGGTACTGAGGCTTGTCGAGATCGGGGCACCAGCGGTCGAGCGGAACCGATCCAGCCTGCCAGAGCCATCGAAGATGCGCCCACCAGAACCCGCCGATCCAGGGGCTCGAGATGTCCTCGGGAGTCTCGACACGGGCGTGGTGCTGGCGATGGTTCGCGGTCCACGAATCGGGCGATCCCGACCCGCCGAACATGGCGAAGAAGATCAGCGCGTGGCGGACGACCGGGTGGAGCCGGAGCGCCGTGTGCGCGAGGGCGCGATGATAGCCGACCGTGACGCCGAGACCGCCGAGCCACCCGATCGCCACGGTAGCGGCGATCACCTTCCATCCCGGAGTCGGAAAGAAGACCAGCCCGACCAGAGCCAGAACATGGATGAGCACGATGTAGAAGAACGTCGGCCCATCGCCCTTGGCTGGTTTCCACCAGGGAGCGGTCCACGGCTCCGAGCCGAGACTCGAAACGATGGGTGTGTCCCGCGCGATAGCGCGCGGAGAGGATGGTTCGGCAGAGTGGGGAAGAGAAACGCTCATCGTTTAATCGCAGTGAGTCCGCACTGACAGTCGATACTGCATTACCCGTTCCCGTGCTGGCCAGAACACAACCGGTTGAAATCCCTGAAGCTTCCCGATGTTGGATGGAGCGGGAAAGCGATGAAGTGTTTCAGGATCGCTCGTCCTCGAAACGGCGTCGCAGCCTCTGAACCGATTCGGGCACGGCGACGGCGTCGTCGCTGCGACCGTCGGCGAGGGGCTCTCCGGCTTCGAGGCGGAGCGGCACGACCCCGCCCCAGGCGCCGAGCGCGTAGTCTTCCTCGTCGTCGACCGGCGGACCCATCCGGACCTTCGCGGAGAACTCGTCGATCGGGATCGCGACCACGGTCGTGACCTTCATCTCGTTCGGCGTCATCGGCCGCAGCTCGGCCGAGCGGCCCGGGATGAGGTGGTCGACCAGCGCATTCAGAGCTGCGCGCTTCTCTTCCTCCGCGGCGATCGCCCGCGCCTTTCCGAACAGGACCACCGAGCGGTAGTTCATCGAGGAGTGGAAGCCGGAGCGCGCGACCACGATCCCGTCCAGGTGCGTGACCGCCACGCTCGCCTCGCCGCCCGCGGCGAGGGCGGTCATGAGACGGCTCGCGCTCGATCCGTGGAGCAGCAGCTCTTCGCCGCGGCGCGCATAGGCCATCGGGATCACGACGGGAGAGCCACCCGCGACCAGGCCGACATGGCAGATGAGCCCGGCGTCGAGGATGGCGTCGATGGTGGCGCGGTCGTAGCTCGCCCGCTTTGGCAATCGGCGCACCCTTGATCGACCGCGCGTCGGGTTATCGCTCATCGGCTCTGCCTCCATTGATGGGTCTCTCGTCCGCGGGCATCCATCCGAGCCAGCAAGGGTCCGGGGAAACGATCACGCTTGCCGAAGCTCCTTTCGGATCACGAGCTTGAGTCCCGACCAGACGTCGCTCACCGCACATACTTTGACGTCGACGAAACCGAGCGGCAAAGCGATCTCGCGGATCGTGTCCTCCGTGACCTCGGTCGGTACTTTCGATGCCTTCTTGGGCCAGGA
The DNA here is from genome assembly GCA_046261635.1 of Thermoanaerobaculia bacterium. Taxonomy (GTDB): domain Bacteria; phylum Acidobacteriota; class Thermoanaerobaculia; order Gp7-AA8; family Gp7-AA8; genus JBHEPS01. Next base: position 2,158 of record JBHEOL010000145.1, read on the forward strand.
GACCCATACGAATCCCGACTGGTCGATCCGTCCACGCAGGGCGGTGAGCTGCTCTTTCAGATCCGCGCGCTTCGTCACGAAGAGATGAACCGCTGCCAGGGTCCCCTTTGCCGAGGAGACGAGGCGAATGCGGGGAGGAAGCTCGCCCAGCCACGTGCGGTATTCCGGAGGTGCTCCGACGACGAGAAATGTCATTGGCGGCACCAGTCCGAGCTTCTTTGGAAGCGGAGTGCCCGAATAACCGGCGGACTTCATCGGCGGGATTGTACGGCAGGCTGCGCCCCGCACCCGGCGGAAGATGGGTCGAGCACCAGGAGACGACTTGACATACGGTAAGTTGTAACTTACGTTAGTGGACACTAACGTAATATGACGTACGAGAATGTTCTTTCAGCTCTGGCTGACCCGACGCGGCGCGCGATCCTCGAGCTTCTCCGAGAGGGGCCGAGCCCGGTCGGAGAGCTGGCCGAAAATCTTCCTGTCACCCGCGCCGCGGTCTCGCAGCACCTGCGCGTGCTCCGGGAGGCGAGTCTGGTCACCGAGACCGCGAGTGGAACCCGCCGCATCTATCAGGCTCGTCCCGAGGGCCTGGCCGAGCTGAAGCGGTATCTCGAAGGCTTCTGGGGAGAAGTTCTCCAGGCCTACGCGGCCGAATCCGATGCCGCGTCGGCAAAAAAGAACAAAGGAAGGAAGAAGCGATGAAGGACATCCCACCACTCGAAATGTCGATCCACGTCCGGTGCGATGTGGAGGCTGCCTTTCGGCTCTTTACCGAAGGGATCGCGAAGTGGTGGCCGCTCAGTACCCACTCGGTCGCGCAGGCGCAGGCGAAGAGCGTCGTGTTCGAGGGGCACATCGGGGGTGAAATCTACGAGTTGACCGTCGACGGCGGCCGGGATGTGTGGGGAACCGTCCTGGTGTGGGAGCCGCCGCGGAGAGTTGCATTCAGCTGGCATCCGGGACGTGAGGAGGACACTGGGCAGGAGGTCGAGCTCCGATTTCAAACCGCCGGCGACGTTACCGAGGTCTCGCTGTCGCATCGCGGATGGGAGAATCTCGGGGAGCTTGGCGAGAAGGCGCGGGCCGATTACGCCCAGGGATGGGGAAACGTTTTCGGACGAATCTTCAAGGAAGCCGCCGATGCGGTTCCCGGCGAAAGGCCGAGGCCGTGATCCGGGGAGTCGTCGCGGCTGCGGTCCTGCTCTTCATGGCCTCGGATGCGAGGAGCGGTGACGCTCACCGCTCGATCCATGCCGAAGTCGTCGTCGAGGCCGCCGTCGAGGAGGTCTGGAAGGCGTGGACCACGGAGGAAGGAATCCGGTCATTTTTCGCCCCGGCCGCGAACATCGATCTCCGGCCGGGCGGGCGTTACGAGATCCTGTTTTCTCCCGACAGCCCGGCCGGGTTGCGGGGAACCGAGGGATGCATCGTTCTCGCGGTCGAGCCGGAGAAGATGCTCTCCTTCACGTGGAACTCGCCTCCCTCGCTGCCGGAGGTCCGTCCGCAGTTCACGCATGTGACTCTCCGGTTCGAGGCGATCGGGAAGGCGAGAACAAGACTCCTGTTCCATCAGGACGGTTGGGGAGAAGAGGGGCAATGGGACGACTCCCATGCTTACTTCACGCGCGCATGGAAGGAAGTCGTGTTGCCGAGGCTGCAGAAGCGGTTTGCGAGTGGGGCGGGCAACGGGTCGAACTGAGCCCAGGACCCTGCTCTTCGCCTATTCGGCCCCTCGTCGTTCCGTCCACGCCTCCGTCTCTTCAGTGCGTCGAGCTGCCCGTTGCGGTCGCCCTCGAGATGCTCGACGTCCGGGAAGAGCCCCGGGTTCGTCTTTCCGCGGTTGAACATCGAGACCTCGTGACCGCGCTCGATGGCGTAACGGATCTGATTGGGACCGATGAAGCCCGTGCCGCCGAGGATGAGGATCGAGAGTGGCTTCGGTGCGCGCCCGAACGATGGAGCCGGTGGTTCGGACTGGACTGGCACCTTCCCGCCGCCGGCGCTGACGCCGCTGGCGAGAAGCGTTCCGGCTGCGACGGCCGTTCCAAGGAAACCGCGTCGGGTGGGTGAGCTCATCGAAAAATCCTCCGTGTGGGAATGCTATCGCAGGACCCACCCGCCGGCACCCGGGGACTGATTCAATCCAGTCAACATCCGTGACTGCACCGGGGGCGTTTCTTCGAGTATTCTTTTCCCCATGAGCGACAAGAAACCGGGGAACGTGAAGGGTGGTGCGATTCAGTCGCGCCTTCATTTCGTGCGCGAGCAGCGTGGAGAAGAGGGAGTCCAGAAGGTCCTCGGGCGCCTCTCGGACGAAGACCGCACCGCCTGCGCGCAGCTTCTGACGAGCGGCTGGTACGGGTTCGATCTCAACCAACGTCTCGATGAGGCGATCGTCGCCGAGCTGGGCGGCGGGGAAAAGGTGTTCGAGCAGATCGGCGAGAAATCGGCCGGGCACAATCTCACCAATGCGCACAAGGCGTTCGTTCTCGGTCGCGATCCGCAAGGGCTTCTCAAGCGCGCCGCCCAGATCTACACGATGTACTACGACTCGGGCCACCGGACCTACGAGTCTCTCGGAGAGAAGAAGGCCGTGCTGCGAACGTTCGAGAGCAACACCTACTCGAAGCACGACTGCCTCACGGTCGTCGGGTGGCACCGGAAGGCGATCGAGATGTGCGGCGGTCAGCAGCCGAAGGTGACCGAGACGAAGTGCCGCGCAAAGGGCGCTGAAGTGTGCGAGTACGTCTGCGAGTGGAGCTGAGAGAAGCAAGGCAGAAGGCAGAAGGCAGAAGGCAGAAGTAAAGGCAAAGGCAGAACGCACGTCATCCTGAGAGGCTTTCACAGCCTCTCAGGATGACGGCGGCCCGCTTTGCTCTTGCTTTTGCCTTGACTTCTGCCTTCTGCCTTCTGCCTTCTGCCTTCTGCCTTCTGACTTTTCTTCTGGCTTCTGGCTTGTCTTTCTCACCGTCCCCAGTGATGTTCCTCACTCACTTCCGGTACGGATGTCTCAGTGACCGGTGCAGTGGGGCTGCTACCGTCGGAGCGACGAGGTGACTGAATGTTTCGAATCGTGAGGGCCACGCCGCTTGCCGCAGGCGTGAAGGAAATCGAGATCGAGGCGCCGCGGATCGCGAAAAAGCAGCAGCCGGGGCAGTTCGTGATCCTCAGGATCCATGAGGAGGGGGAGCGCATCCCTCTCACGATCAAGGGATCCGACCCGATGCGCGGGACCATCACCATCGTCGTCCAGGCGATCGGGAAGACGACCATGCTGCTGAACGAGCTCGAGGCGGGGGAGGGGATCCTCGACGTGGCCGGGCCGCTCGGCAAGGCGTCGGAGATCGAAAGATACGGTCACTGCGTCGTCGTCGGGGGAGGGGTCGGAACCGCCATCGCGCTGCCGACCGCTCAGGCGCTCAAGGACGCCGGTAACCATGTGTCGGCGATTCTCGGCGCGCGCACGAGGGAACTGTTGATCCTCGAGAGCCAGATGCGCGAGGCCTCGCACGAGCTCTTCGTGATGACCGACGACGGAAGCTACGGAGGGAAGGGGCTCGTCACCGACCGGCTCCGCGAGCTCATCGCCGAAGGGAACGTCGACTACGTTCTCGCAATCGGCCCGGTCCCGATGATGCGCGCCGTCGCGGAAGCGACGCGGCCCCTGGGGATCAAAACTGTCGTCAGCCTCAACTCCATCATGGTCGACGGAACCGGGATGTGCGGCGGATGCCGGGTGGCCGTCGGAAACGAGAGCAAGTTCGCCTGCGTCGACGGTCCGGAGTTCGACGCGCACCAGGTCGACTTCCAGGTGCTGATGCAGCGCAATTCGATGTACCGCGAGCAGGAACAGCAGTCGCTCGAACAGTTCAAGGCGCAACGGGAAGCAGAGGCCACGCTCACACGGGGAGCGTGCGCCCATGGCTAACACGCTCCAGAAGAAAGAGCGGATGAAGATGCCGCGCCAGCCCATGCCGGAGATCGAGCCGGAAGTGCGCACGCACGGCTTCGAGGAAGTGAATCTCGGATTCGGCCCCGAAGCGGCGGAGCTCGAGTCGCTGCGCTGCCTCGCCTGCGCCAAGCCCGTCTGCATGCACGCGTGCCCGGTCGGCGTCGACGTGAGGGCTTTCATCGACTGTATCATCGAAAAGGACTACCTCGGCGCGGCCGCCGTGATCCGCCGCGACAACGCGCTCCCGGCGATCACCGGCCGCGTCTGTCCCCAGGAAGATCAGTGCGAGGGTGACTGTCTCGTCGCCAAGAGGAACGAGCCGGTCGCGATCGGCCATCTCGAGCGCTTCGTCGCCGATTACGAACGGCGAACGGGGCAGATTGGCATCCCGCAGAACGCTCCCCCGAGCGGAAAGAGGGTCGCCATCGTCGGGAGCGGGCCGGCCGGGCTCAGCGCCGCCGGAGACCTGGTTCAACAGGGTCACCAGGTCCGCGTTTTCGAGGCTCTTCACGAGCTCGGCGGGGTGCTCGTGTATGGCATCCCCGAGTTCCGCCTGCCGAAGGAGATCGTGCGGCAGGAAGTCGACGTGTTGAGGAAGCGGGGGGTCGAGTTCGAGACGAACGTGATCGTCGGAAAGACCGTCACGGTCGACGAGCTGCTCGGCGAAGAAGGTTATGACGCGGTGTTCGTCGCCACGGGGGCGGGCCTGCCGCAGTTTCTCGGGGTGCCTGGGGAAAACCTCAACGGCGTCTACTCGGCCAACGAGTTCCTCACGCGCGTCAATCTGATGCGGGCGTACCGCTTTCCTGAGTACGACGAGCCGGTCTACGACTGCCGGGGGAAGGACGTGGTCGTCGTGGGCGGAGGAAACACCGCCATGGACGCCGTCCGCACTGCCCAGCGCCTCGGAGCACGAAACGCGTTCCTCGTCTACCGCCGCGGCGAACAAGAGATGCCCGCCCGGAAGGAAGAAGTGAAGCATGCGAAAGAGGAAGGAATCGATTTTCGCATGCTCACGAACCCGGTCGAGCTGCTCGGCGACGAGCGGGGATGGCTCACGGGCGTGCGCTGCGTGAAGATGGAGCTCGGCGAGGCGGGTGCGGACGGGCGCCGGCGACCGGTGCCGGTTCCGGGCTCGGAATTCGTGATCGACGCCTCCCTGGTCATCATCGCGGTCGGCACGTCGGCGAACCCGCTCGTGCAATCGACCACGCCCGACCTGAAGACCAACCGGTGGAACTACATCGAAGCGGATCCGGAGACCATGCAGACGTCGAAGGAGGGCGTGTTCGCCGGAGGCGATATCGTGACCGGTGGCGCGACCGTGATCCTGGCGATGGGCGCGGGGCGCAAAGCTGCCCGCGGAATCGAGGAGTACCTGGCGAACGGGGAGTGGTGACAAGCGCCGCCGTCAGGCGGCGCGAGTCATCCTGAGGAAAGTGGCGGAGGCTTCAGCCTCCGCCTTTTCACGCCGCCTCTTCTCCACGAGGTACCAAGAATGACGGAGGCTGAAGCCTCCGCCACTACTCATCCGCAAACCCGTGCGCCGACGAAGGATCTCCAGATGCGAGGATCGCGTTGGCCGGTGTGGGGGAAACGGGCAGGTGGCGGGATCCTGCCGTTCTGAGATCCTGCGGTCGCGCTCGCGGTTTTCGTGAATCGCCGCGTCCGCCCGGCGCCTCCTCAGAGGCTGTGAAAGAAACCAGAGGGGCCGCGTTGCGGGCGGGACGACGTCAGATCGGCGCCGCCGCCGACGAGGCGATGTGGTTCATCGTTGAGGAGGTGGCGGCGTCGAGATGGCGTTGTCCCGCCCGCA
>JBHEOL010000148.1:0-8285 GCA_046261635.1 Thermoanaerobaculia bacterium
ACCGAGGCGACGGCGAGCGTCGCAATGAGCAATCCGATGAGGAGATTCACTCGCTTCCTGCCATCCGCCATCTGCAACCCTCTCCTCTTCCGTTGCTGCCCGTCTGCTTCGGGCGGTCCACGATGCCGGTCGAGGCCGGTAACTCTCGCTTCCAAGAACAGAGTAACAGGCGTCAGAATCGCTTTGTTGCGGCCGCGGATCCTCTCATGACGCCGGCCGCGGGACGGCCGGCGCGAACGAGCCCGGCCATCGTCTTCATCGGTGCGTCGACATGGTTGAAGAACGCGCGGTAGCCAGTGCAGAGGTAGTTGAGCCCCTCCTCCCCATCCGCGGTCCGTGCGAAGCGGTTGCGGGGACACTCGCCGTTGCAGGCGAAGCGGACTTCGCATTCGCGACACTGCCTCGGAAGTCCCGCGAGCTTCTCCTGGCCGAAGCGGCGAAGCATCCGCTGGTCGACGAGCTCGGCCAGAGGCGTCTCCCCGATGTTCCCGAGACGGTACTCCGGCTCGACGTAGTGATCGCAGGCGTAGAGGTCGCCGTTGTGCTCGAGGGCGACGGAGGTGCCGCACCGCTCGGCGAAGATGCAGAGGCTCGGCCGGCCGAGCCAACTTGCGAGGGCCGCGTCGAACGTCTGCACGTAAACCTTGCCGACGTCGCGCCGCACCCACTCGTCGAAGATCGCCATCAGAAACCGGCCGAACTGCCCGGGCCCGACGCTCCGGTCGGTGACGAGCGATCCCTCCTGCCGGTAGAGCGGCCGCGTCCCACCCGGCCGCTCACTCCATCCCTGGTTCGCCAGAGGCAACAGCTCCTCGGTGGCCCGTTCCACGATCGGGATGAACTGGAGATATTTCGCCTTCAGTTCGTCCCGGAAATAGCGGTAGACCTCGAGAGGGTGATCGGCGTTCGCTGCGTGAATCGTGCAGAGGATGTTGACCTCGACCTCGTGCCGCCGGAGAAGCCGCCACGCCCGCACGACGGAGTCATGCGTCCTGGAGCCTCCCTTGTTCACCCGGTTGGCGTCGTGCATCTCGCGGGGACCGTCGATGCTGAGGCCGACCAGGAAGCGGTGCCTGCCGAGGAACGCCGCCCACTCGTCGTCGATGAGCACCCCATTCGTCTGGATCGTATGGAGGAGAGTCTGCTCCGGCTTCCGGTGCGCCTCCGCGCAGGCGACCGCCCGCTCGAAGAAGGCCACCCCCATCATCGTAGGCTCTCCTCCCTGCCACGCGATCTCGACTTCCCCCTCCGGTCGCGCCTCCAGCAACTGACGGATGTACGCCTCCATCATGGCGTCACTCATCCGGAACGCGCTACCAGGATAGAGCTGCTCCTTCGAGAGGAAGAAGCAGTACCTGCAGTCGAGGTTGCAGCTCGAGCCTGTCGGCTTGGCGAGAAGGTGAAAGCGCATCGGAGGGAAGTTTACGGGAAAAGAAGTGAGGGAAGGCAGCGGCGGAAGTCGGAGAAATGGCCGGTTTCTCTCACTCGTCCCGATCCTCCTGTTCTGCGGCAGTCCTTTCTTCCTCCCACATGATCTCCCCACCGACTACCGTCAGGATGCTCGTCGTCCTCGCCAGATCGGCCAGAGGAACCGTGAATGGGTCCTGCGACAGGACCGCGAAATCCGCGAGCATCCCCGGCGCGATCGTCCCCTTCCTCTTCTCTTCGAGCTCGGCGAAGGCCGAGCCCCGAGTGTACGCGCGGACCGCCTCTTCGCGTGTGATCGCCTCGGCCGGATTCGCGGGATGCGTCGCGGCGGAGAGAACATTGAGCCAGGGGTTGAGCATGCCGTCTGAGCCGAGCGCGAGCGGGGCGTGACTGTCGAGGATCGACCGGAGCCTTCCGTACCCTCCTCTCCGATCCCGACCGACTCTTTGTGCGACGATCGCCGGAGTCGTGAATTTCGCCGGGTTCTGCACGACGACGATGCCGAGCCTGGCGACAGCTTCGAGTTGCCTGGCGGTGAGGAGATCGGCGGACTCGAGGCGCAGACGCCGCCCGGGCCAGTCGGCGTCGTCCACGCGGTCCATTGCGCTCAGGAGCGAGGAGGCCGAAGCATCCCCCCCCGCGTGCACCAGCAGTTGCGCCTCGCTGCCGCCCGCCTCGTGCACAATGTGCCCGATCCCTTCTTCGGGAATGCTCAGCTCCCCTCTTTCCTCGGTCGCATCCGAATAGGGGCGCAGCAGGGCGGCCCCCCGTTCCAGGAGAGTTCCGTCGAGCACCACTTTCGCTGCGCGTCCGTCACGAGTGGTGTCGGACGGCGATGTGCGAAGCTGGATCATGCGCCACCGGATCGAAGGCTCGATCTCCGACAGCAGGCGCTCGACACGTCGTGGCCGCAGCGTCGTCACCATCTGGGCCGAAGTGATGCCCCAGCGCAGCGCCCGCTCCTTGAAATCGCGCATGGCGGTCGTCAGGGTGGCGTCGGACATCTCTTCCGCCGACCGAGCGTCCGCGGCGAGAATGGGAGAGGCAAAGACCCACCCGTCGAGCGCGCCGGTCACGATGCGGCCATATCGTCCACCGGGAGGATCTTCTTCCCGTTCGCCGATCTCCCACGCGAGGAGCGCGGAAGAGTTCAGAAGCGCTGCATATGGCCCGAGGTCGAGGCGAACGGGGTGAAGCGGTGCAGCGATGTCGAGATGCGTGCGCCCCACGACCGCATCGCGCAGCTTCACGGGGAGCTGACCCCGAATCCACGATCCGTCCGGCGCGCGCGTGTGGGCATTGCGAAGAAGGCGCAGCAGCTCGTCGACCGAGGCGTCCTGGGGGATCTCGACCCGGAACGCCGGTAACCACTCCCACGGTTCCCGCACGGCGGCATCGTTGATTCCAGGAACCACGATCCGCCCTTCGAGCGGGATGACTCTGGTGCTCGCGTGGATACGCCTGCGGACCGCCTCGTCCGTCCCGACCGCGACGATCAGCTCACCTCTCACCGCAACAGCCTCGGCCCATGGAAGATCCGGATCCCCCGTGAAGACACGGCCTCCGAGCAGCACGAGATCGGCGGGATCAGCGCGCGGAAATGAACCGCACGCCGCGAAGAGAGTCAACGCGAGAAGAAGAACGAATCGAGAGGAGTGAGCCCGCGTTCTTCCCACTTGTCCCACCTGCTCCCCTCGTCCCACTGGATTCCCCCCTCACTTACCCGAACTTCCGCACGATCGCCCGCCCGACGAACCGCAGCCTGTCCGCCCACGGGAGCCGCCCGAGATTCGTCCGGACGACGCCGCGCGTGAAGAACGTCTTGCGCGAGTAGTCGATCGCGACGTCGATCGCGACGGGAACGCCCCCCGCGGTCAGCGTCGCCACCTTCTCGAGCACTTCCGGGATTGCGGCATCGGTGCCGAGAGGGAGGCACTCGACGCCCGCCCCCCGGCAGATCGCCGCGAGGTCGTAATCCGGCAGGACACTCTCGCTCTTTCTTCCGAATGCGACGCTCTGGAACTGCGCGATCTGCGCAAGCTCGCGGTCGCGGAGCACGAAGAACGCCGCCGAGACCCCCAGGCTCGCGGCCGTCAGGATCTCGAGCCCGGTCATCAGGAACGCGCCGTCCCCCACAAGGGCGATCACCGGCGCCTCGGGCATCGCCAGCTTCGCGCCGATCGCCGCCGGCACCGAGTACCCCATGCACGAGTAGTCCACGGGAGCCAGAAGCTTGCCGGGGCGATCGAGCCGCAGCGCTTCGACGGCGATGAACGTCCCGTTTCCGCTATCCGACGTGAAGATCGTGTCGGGACCGAAGCGCTTCTGGAGGGCGCGGAGAAGAACGCCGGGAGAGACGCCTTCCTTCCCGGGAGCCTCGATCTCGCGGGCGGCGTTTTCGAGCCCTCCCGCGATCTTTCGCCGCAGCGACGCATCGGGCTTTCGCGGCTCGAGCCGCTCCAGAAGCGCGGTCACGGCGGCAGCCGCATCGGCCACGATCGCGACCTCGGCTGGGTAGTTGCGCCCCGGAACCTCTGGGTCGATGTCGATGTGGATCAGTTTCCCGGGAGGCGGCGCTCCGTAGCTTCCCGTCGCCACCTCCCCGAACCGGCAGCCGATTGCCAGCGTCACGTCGCACTCCCCGGCGATCTCGCGCGCGAACGCCGGAGCGGAAGCGCCGTAACCGGGCCAGAGGGAGAGAGGATGCGACTCGGGGAAGACTCCCTTCCCCTGGAACGTCGTCGCCACTGGCGATTCCAGAGCCTGGGCGAGCCTCACGAGATCGGCTCCCGCGGCACCGAGACCGGCGTAGAGGAGAGGCCGCTTCGCATTGCGAAGGATCGCCGCGGCTCCAGCAATCGCATCGATCGGCAGAGGAGAGGCGGCAATGGCCTCGCTCCACGGCTCCGGCTCTTCATGTTTGAAGAGATAGAAGTCGGCCGGGATCTCGACGAAGACAGGCCCCGGTCTCCCCTCCCGCGCGAGCCTGCAGGCGCGACGGATCGTGGCGTAGATCTCTTCGCCGCTCCTCGGCCGGAACGTGCCTTTCGTCACCGTGGCCACGATGGCCGCCTGATCGACATCGTGAAGCTGCCAGGCCATGCCGCTGTCGCGCCGGATGCCGCACCCCAGCACCAGCATCGGCACGGTGTCCATGAACGCCTCGGCGATGCCCGACATCGCGTGCGTCAGTCCGGCGCCGGGAACGACGTTCGCGCAGGCCATGACCCCCGAGGCGCGCCACGCCGCGTCGGCCATGAACGAAGCGCTCTGCTCGTCGGTGACGAGAATGGGTCGGACCGTTTCCGAGGTGGCCAGGACGTCGTAGAGCTCGATGTTGTGCGTGCCGGGAATGCCGAACGCGAGGCGGATTCCCTCGTCTTCGAGCGCGCGGAGAACGAGGGCGGCTCCTGTCTTCATCAGGCGACTCCTGCTGCGCGCGGCGCGAGCGCGCCCGCGTCTTCGAGAATTCCTTCGGCGACCCGGTCGGCGATCGCCATGATCGTGAGATAGGGGTTGATCTCGAGCGAATCGGGGAACAGGCTCGCATCCGCGACGCGAAGCCACGGTCTCCCGTGTACGCGGCCGCGGGAGTCCGTCACCGAATCGCCCGCGTCGCGCCCCATCCCGCATCCGCCCATGAGATGCGCGGCGGAGACCGAGATCTTTCCCGGTTTGAAATGCCGCGCGTCGATCAGTTCCTCGATGCGGAGCGCGTCGGCCGCTTCGATCAGTGGCGGATCGGCCGACGGGGCGTGGACGCGCACCGCGCCGGCACCGAAGAAGATGCGCGCGGACGCGCGCGTGGCTCGGACCATCGCCTCGATCGTCTCCGGCGTGAACCGGTAGTGAACGACCGGCTTGCCGGCGCGATCGACCGAAACGCGGTTCCCCGGCACCGCCTTGTCGCAGGCGAGGACCAGAATCATCTGCAGCCGCGGAAACGCATGCATCAGCTTCGAGTGCGGCTCGCCGAACCCGGCGAGGTTCTTCGCCGTCGTGAACGGAAAATACATGCACGTCTCGAGAACGAATCCCTCTTCGACGCCGCGATCGAGAAAGAAGCTCTTGGGATGGCCGACGTCATTCGTGATCGGCCGTGGATGCTCGCCGACGAGGATGTGTGCGGGATGGCAGGTGAATCCCTCGCCGACTCGGCGCGGAAGATCCCGGAGCTCAGACCTGAGCAGAAGTGCCGGCGATCCGACCGCTCCTCCAGCGAGAACGACGATGTCGGCCGCGATCCGATAATCCCCCGCGGGCCACTCGGAGGGGAGCCCTTTCGCGCCGTCCGCCCTCTCGCTGACGCGCACCACGACCGCGCGCTCCTCGATCCTCAGCACCTGGGCGCGCGTCACGATGCCGACCCCTGCGCTTTCCGCCTCGGGAAGCTGGACGCGGTCCGTCCCCTGCTTGGCTCCGGCCGGGCATCCGAGATTGCAGAGACTCGTGCCGCGGCATCCCTTGACGTTGATCGGGAACTGCTCCGCGCGGTATCCGGCTTTCCGGCACCCCTCCACGAAAAGCCGGTTGTTTTCGTTCAGCTCCGCCTGGTCGAGGAAGTGGACGTTGTTCTGCGCCGCGTACTTTCGTGCGCGTTCGTCGAGATCCGCGTGCCCGAGGTCCGGAACGTTCCAGTGACGAATGACGCGCTCGGGCGGTTGCATGGAAGTTCCGGTGTAGACGACGGTCGAGCCTCCGAGCGCGCGGCCGAACGCGAGCGTCATCGTGCCGTCGGCGGTGAGAAAGCCTCCCTCGTCCTCGTAGAGGGCGGGCGCCATCTCCAACTCACGGCCCGTGAACTCGGCGGTCGTCAGGCGGGGGCCCTGTTCGAGGACGAGAATCTTCCGCCCTTCCCGGGCGAGAGGCGCGAGCGCGTGCGCAACGGTTCCTCCCCCGGCTCCCGAGCCGACGATGACGACATCGACCTGTTTTTCGATCACAGCCGTCCCTCCCATCCGCGGGTCGAAGCGCGATAGCCGATCTCCTCGCGTGCCGCGTCGCGCGCGTAGTACCCCATGTAAACCAGCGTCCGGACTCCCCAGAACCCGCGGCGGAGAAGAAGGACGGGAGCATCCTGAATCGACAGAAGGAACCGGGTGCGCTGTTGAGGGTCGAGGCGTCGGAACGTCCGGCCGAAGCGGAAGAGGGGAAGAATCTCGAGAATCCGGATGAAAAGCCGGAGCTGTCTCCGGATGGCGGAGGGACGGGAGGCGAGCCCACGCTCGACGATCGCCTCCAGCTCATCCCAATCGGAAGGCCTCAGGTTGCCTGCCTCGGGCACTACCGTCACGGCGACAGCGCGAAAACTCTCTCGCACGGGTCCGAATGTCGTCTCTCCCGAAGGTGCCTCAGAAGCCATCGGATCTCCTCTCGTCCCGGCCATTGTAGGAGATGTGCGCTTCCGGTATCCGGTCGTGCGATACGCCAACGTCCGCGGGCTCGAGCCGGTCACTTACGTCGAGCTGATCCTGTCGCGCTTCGACAATGACCAGGACTTCGTCGCCGAGGACGCGGCTCCGAGGCAGCCGGCGGCTCTCGCCTCAGCCTCGAAACGACTTTCGTTTCCAGGACTATCACTCGACTCCAGTGTGTTGAGACGAGCATGAGCGGCAAGCTGAAACGCGAGATCAAGCAGACCAGGCCCTTCCACAGCCTCCAGGAGGAAGTCGTCCTCTCCATGTTGCGCACGGCCGACCAGCTCGCGGCCCCCATGACCGAGCTGCTCCGCGTGGCGAAGCTCAGCTTGTCGCAGTACAACGTCCTGCGGATTCTCCGTGGGGCAGGCGCCGAAGGGCTTCCGTGCGGCGAGATCTCCGAAAGAATGGTGCGCCGCGACCCCGATTTGACCCGGCTTCTCGATCGGCTCGAAACCCGCGGTCTCGTCGCGCGAGCTCGCGGGACCGCGGACCGGCGCGTCGTGATCGCCACGATCACGCGCGAAGGGCTCGGCCTGCTCGGCTCTCTCGACGGAAAAGTCGAAACGGCCGTCGAAAAGACATTGTCCCACATGCCGAAGAAACGGCTGGAGGCTCTTCGCGATCTGCTCGAGGAAGCGCGAACCTCCGAGCCCACCGCTCGCGCGTAGGCGAAGCTTTCAAGCTTCGCTCACAGGAAGCGAAGCTTTCAGCTTCGCCGCCCCCACGATCCTGCCATTTTGAGAAGATCCTTCGCCGTGCTTCGCCGGCTCAGGATGACGGGACCTCCTACCTACGGAACGCGATCGCGGGCGCCTTCATCTCCCGCATGACGGGCGCAGCTCGCGCAGCAGTAGATCGAGTCACCGACCTCGACGCCGTGGCCGATGATCTTGCATTCGCAGTGCTCGCATTTCGGCGCCAGCTTGTGAATCGCGCACTCGAAGGCGTCGAACGTCCCCTCACCCCTTGGACCGCTCACCTTGAAACTCTTGTCGTAATCGTTACCACAAACGTCGCATTTGGCCATCTCGCGGTTCCTCCCGCCTTGACCCGGTGCGGACCCCGTGCCGAGAACCATGGGCCAGGGGCCAGAAAACGCAGAACCAAAGTCAGTCTTCGTCATCCTGAGGAGGCGCGCGCGGAACGCAATTGCTCATCCGAAGGCCTTCGCGCCGACGAAGGATCTCCAAATGGCAGGATCGTGTTGAAACGACGAGGCGCAGGGTGCAGGGTGCAGGATCCTGCCATCTTGAGTTCCTTCGGTCGCGCCCACCGGCATCGAAGACTGGTCCGTCCGCGCGGCGCTCCCTCAGAGGCTGTGAAAGAAACCAGAGGGGCCGCGTTGCGGGCGATCTCCGCGTCGCTCGTCGTCAACGATGCCACCGCATCGCCTCCTCCTCGCTCCTTGATCTCGCCTCGCAAGCTCCACCAGCGCGG
>JBHEOL010000197.1:0-5412 GCA_046261635.1 Thermoanaerobaculia bacterium
GCTCTCGTCCTCTTCTCGGCGTGATTCACTTTCTGATCGCCCTCTGCTTCGCGATCGCCGTCCGCCAGTCGCTGAGAGGGCCGTCGCGATTCCGTCCGCTGGACGCACTCGGGCAGACGGTCCAGGCAAACGCCCGGTTCACGACGGTTCTCTTTTTCCTGGTGCAGATCACGGCGTGGATTGCCGTCTCCGCCGGCTCGGAGGGGGGGACCATCGCCGCGGCGGTCCTGGGGGCGTGGCTGCTGACCGTCCCGCGACTCGCCTTCGGAAACACCGTCATGCTCTACGGCTGGCTCGCGGCGGGGCTGGTCATCGAGGCGTTGTTTCGAGCGGGCGGGGCGGAGAGTGTCGTGCCGCTGCTCATCGGCGGAGGTATCAACATTCTGGTCGCTCTCCCTGTCGCGCTCGGGATGAGCCGCCGCGCCCGGAGGGCGTTCCTCGAGCAGTGGCACTCCGCACGCTCGGAGGCGATCGAGCAACTCAGGATGAAAGAGGAGCTCGAGTTCGCGCGAGAGATCCAGCTCTCGATGCTTCCGATGAGCTCCCCCCAAACGGACTGGCTCGAGATCGCGAGCCTGTCCCTTCCGGCGACGGAGGTCGGGGGCGACTACTACGATTACTCTCCGCTCGACCGCGAGCGTCTTCTGGTGGTGATCGGTGACGTTGCAGGACACGGGCTCGCCAGTGGGATCGTACTCTCGGGCATCCGGGCCGGCCTGTCCCTGCTCGCGGAGGACGTGACGGCTCCGCTGGCTCTCATCCAGCGGCTCGACCGGATGGTCCGCAACACGTCGCGCCATCGAATGCTCGTGACGCTGCAGCTGGTTCTGCTGGACCGCTCCCGCATGACGGCGAGGATCGCGAGCGCGGGACATCCGCCGCTCCTCGTGCGGCGTGACGGCGAGGTCTCCAGTCTCGAAACGGCGTCCCTCCCCCTCGGGACGAAGCTCTCTCCGAAATGGACCGAGAGGACGATCGACATCCGTCCCGGCGACACCCTCGTTCTGCAGACCGACGGCCTGTACGAGGCCGTGGACGCGGAGGGGAATCTCTACGGATTCGAGCGGCTCGAGGACGTGCTCGAGCGGTCGGGTGAATCGCCTGGAGAGGTCAGAGATGCGATCCTGCGGGATCTCTGGACGTTCCGCGGCGAGGGACGCCAGAATGACGATGTCACGATCGTCGTCCTACGGGTAAGAGACGATCAGGAGCGATAGCGGAGGTCGATGACCTTTCGCACGACGTCCTTCGCGACGTCCGGGAGCGACTGGACCCTCGCCCACATCCCCTCGACCGCCTGCGACTCTCCCCCGTGGCGGAAGCACTCGCCGCAGCGAGGTAACTGGCTGAAGTCGCGGCGCTGAAAGGCTTCCTGCATGATGCGGAAGCGATCGCTCTCGAGAATCTCGGTGAGCGTCTGCGTTTTCAGATCGCCCATCACCTGGTCGGCGTGGGCGTCATAGCAGCAGTGCGTGACGCGGCCGTCGGCGAAGATCACCACCCAGGTGAAGAAACTCCCCTGAACGCAGCCGTAGAACTTGCCGTGGAGGTCGGTTTCCTCGTTGACGTCGAGCGCCTCACAGGTCTTCTCGATCACTCGCGCGTTGCGATACCTCTTGAGGTCGAACAGGCGGACGAAATCATCGACGGATTCGTCCTGGGTCTGGCGCGACCGCATCTTCTGGATCTCGATCCGGATCGGATGGCCGTCGGCCTGAACGAGGAACTGCCGGGTCAACTCGACCAGCTTATCGAAATCGCCGCCCGTGCGAAGCTGGGGATAGACGCGTGGATTGATCGAATCGACGCAAATCCGGAGCCGCCGGAGATTCGCGTCGAGCAGCTTCTCCCCTACCGCTTCGGTGAGCACCAGCCCGTTGGTCGATACCGATGCCTCCGGAAAGAGCCGGATCGCGTCGCCGATGCGGAGATAGAGAAGCGGCTCCCCCATCTCGTGCAGCCACTTGAGCTTGAATCCGAGACCGTGGAGCTCCTTTTCAGTCTTCTCGACCAGGCTCCAATCCATGTCCTCGTACGGACGGCGAAGCACAGGCAACGGGCACATGCCGCAGCGCAGATTGCACTTCGAGGTGAGCTCGAGGCCCACCTTCATCCGCTTCGGATTGAATCGATAGTGTCCGGCTTTCATTTGGAGGAGCCTGCTCCTGATGCAGCGATGGCTTTCACCGCGGAACCGTATTCGAGCCAGGAATATTTGCCTGCGCTCTCCCGGGCGGACGCCTCCATGGCGGAGCGGTCCGCACTCGTGAAGAATCGGTCGACGGCGGCGGCGAGCGCTTCCGGATCCTCCGGCGGAACGAGGAACCCGTTCACTCCCTCCCGGACGATCTCGGGCAGTCCCCCCACCGCCGAAGCGACCACGGGCCGTCCGAAATGAAATGCGGTGAGGACCACGCCGCTCTGAGCCTCCGTTCGATAGGGGGCCACGACGACGTCGGCTGCGCCGAACCAGAGGGCAATCTCGTCATCGGGGATGAAGCGGGGATCGATCCGAAGCCTCTGCTCGATTCCCTCGTCGCGGGCGATCTTCCGGTACGAGCTGAGCTCGTCCCACCAGAACTCCCCCGCGACGGCCAGAATCGCCGGGGTTCGAAGCAGCCGCCAGGCGCGCATCGCCACGTCGAGGCCCTTGAAAGGCCGGACGTGCCCGAAAAAGAGGGCAACGCGATCCTTCGCGTCGAACCCGAGCTTCGCGCGTGCCTCGGCACGGGAGACGACTCCCGTGCCGAGCTCGTGGACCGGCAGAAAGAGGCGGTGAATCGTCGGAACGCTGCTTCCCGATCGTTCCCTGGCGAGGTCTTCCTCGCTCCTGGCGTGCACGATGATGGCGTCGGCAAGCTCGATCGCCTGTCGCCCCAACAGGCGCTTCCACCATGACGTCTCCTTCTCGCCGACGTTGTGACACTGAAACAGAACCCGGCTGCGGGGATCGATCAGGTTGCGCATGATGATGTACGGAAGGGCCCAGACCCAGATCCACCAGACGAAGAGCACCACGTCCGGCTGCCAGCGGCGGATGGCCACCGCCTCCATGATCCACGAGATGGGATTCAAGACGTCGAGAGCGAATCGCGCGTTTGCCGGTGTCCGCGACCGGAGCGAGTCGTCGATGTCTTCCCCTCCGGGGTAATAGCGCTTCGGGTACTGCCTCCGGAATGAGCTGATCATCACGTCGCAGTCGGTGCCGAGCTCCTCGGCGAGACGCGTCGTGCAGTAGGCGATCCCCGCCCGGTACGGATACACCGGGCCGACGACGGCGATGCGTGGCCTGCGGTGATGGACCGGATGCGGGGCGGCCGTCACGCTCACGCCGCCGAAAAGAAGTTCACGACCGTCGACGCGAGCCAGTCGGCATAGGTCTTCGGCTGGAAGACGAGCGAGGAGGACATGAAGCAGGAATGCGTGCACCAGCACTCCTTCGCCGCGATCGACTTCCGCTGCCGGTCCGCTTCCTCGGAGGTCCAGAGGGCGTTGAAATCATAATTGACGTCTTTGAGGTTCCCGACCGGCTCCCGAAGCTCGCAGAGACGCACCTCCCCTCGGGCGTCGATCACTCCGGAGATCGTCCCCGCGAAGCAGGGACGCACCTGAGTCTCCTGCTCCAGGACCGCCAGCTCCATCCGCCTCGAGTAGATCTTCACGAAACGGAGGAAGTCGTCGTAGTGACGGAAAGAGTTCCAGTACTTCTCGAGCATCGGGAGGACCTCCCGGTAGCGCTCGGTCGTGATCGGCTGAATGTTCTTGTCGGGCTGGTCCCCTCGCAGCATCTCGAACGAATGAAACGAGATCTCCGGAAAGGTCTCTCTCACCGAGGTCGTGATGAACTCGAGATCGTCGGCATTGTAGGTGCACAGGCAGGTGTGCACATTCACCGTGAGATTGCCGTATCGCTCCTTGAGCGGGATCAGCTTCGCGTAGGTCTTCTTGAGCTTCTCGTAGTTGCCCGGAACGCCACGGAGCCAGTCGTGCTTCTCGCCAATGTGATCGAGCGAGAGGTTCACGACGATCTGTGTCGTCGGGCATTTCTCGAGAATCGAGCCGATGGACCGCTCGATCAAATCGGAGGTGATGCCCCCGGTCGGGATCGTGATCTGCCTGGCGTTGTTCACCGTCGAGAGGTGCTCGCAGATCTCGGGAATGTCGCGGCGCAGGAACGGCTCGCCACCCGACATGACCACGAACAGAAGGTCGCCAACCGAGTCGAGACTCTTCTTGATCTCCTCGAGCGAGAGCTCGTGCTCCTTGTTCTTCCGGAGCTGCTCCCAGTTGAAGCAGGTGCGGCAGAAGGAGTTGCAGTCGTAGGTCAGCCCGAGGATGACGTAGACCGGTTTCATCCCCCGTCTGGACACGAGGTAGCGGAGATACTGCACTTTGTCGGTGAATTTCATCGGGTCGTGATCGCTAACGCTCTGATCCTTCAGGACATTTCGCCCGATCTTCCCTTCGCTAGCCCGAGGGCCATTCCGCTCAGAATTCCGAGGAAATACGTCCCGTGATGGACCAGAAAGGCGAGCGGAATGACCGGCCAGAGCAGGAACGGGAGCCGGGTCGTCGGAATTGCGAGCGCGAGCGCGATGACGCCGTAGAGGAGAAGCATCCCGGCCGCTACGGCGGGAGCCAGGAGAAGGGTCGCGAGAAATGCGATTCCTGCCGCGAGAAGCGCACCGACGGCCGGAGTCCTGTACTCGAGCCCTCCCCTCACCATCCGCTCGCCGGTCTTGAGGCGATATCGCCACCGCTGCCGGATATAAGCGGCCGGGAACGCTCTTCGCCGGTGATGGACGACGACCCCGTCGTGATACTGGACGAGTCCGAGCCCCCCGATTCTCCGCAGCAGATCGGTGTCTTCTCCGATATAGCCGATCGACTCGTCGAACCCCCCGAGCTCGCGGAAGGCCTGGGAGCGGACGAAGAGATTCACCAGCGCCAGATCCCACGGCTTGCGCACGGCGAACACGCCCGGGCGGGACTCGTGGGCGACGATTCCGCTGCCGATCCACCGGGTCGAAAGGAGGGTGTCCGAGATGAGCTCGGCGAGGGTCGAGTCGTCGGGAGCCGGATCGGGTCCGCCGAGCGCTGTCGTCCCCTGAAAACGCCTACAACCGTCTTGCAACGGCTTTCCTCACCGCTGATCATCGGCCTGTTAATCCCTTCGATTGCCGCCGTTGTGCTGCTGGAGCTTTTCACTCTCCCACCAAACGCATCAGGACAGCTCAATCTCGTCACCGGACAACTGAGTGACAGTGGGGTTGAACATCCGGTCACCGCCGTGTTGCTGAATTTTCGCGGCTATGACACCTTTCTCGAAATGGGAGTGCTGTTGCTGGCCGTACTTTCCATCTGGTCCCTCGACCACGCGCGTCATCCTTTTCAACAGGAACAGATCCCCGA